>CAZYKN010000044.1:0-1122 GCA_964648135.1 uncultured Flavobacteriaceae bacterium | reverse complement strand
CAAAACCCTAGTAGGGTTAATTAAAGAAAACAACAACTCTTACGTATCACCAAAGAATTTATTTAATCTTTTTCACTTGAAAATACTTTACACCAATAATAGCAAACAACAATACAAAAGACAAATAACATTTTGGTAAACCAACGGTTGTTTTTGGACATTGAATTTTATCCAGAAATTGACCAATAGAAGCAAAAATTGCCAATGCAAAGGCTATTCCTGTAAGCGTAAAAAATAGGATGTTCCACTTTTTAAAAAAATGAGCTATTAAAGGAATGGCAAAACATAAAAACACCAAATAACAAGCAGGTAAAAAGCCTATTTTAGGACAAGTACCTTCGTGTAATAATTCGTTATACGATAAACCTCCTGAAACAAAAACGCCAACAAACAATAGCAAATAAAGCAATATGTTCAATGTTTTATTCAATTTTTAAGGTGCTATTTAGTTTGAGATTTTTAAATTCTTGTATTTCTCCATTACTATCATTTACGGTTATAGACGTGATTTCAGTTTCTTGACCAAGACCAAAAATCAAGGTATTGGATTGGTCGCTACACAACCCTTCGCCAATAATATTGTAATTGGTTTGTGTGCCATTTGCTGTTTTTACGCTTACCGTTGCTCCTATATATTTTGTTTTATCCGCTAATTGGACTTTCACAAAATTATTTTTAGTGAAATTTGTAGCTTTATCATCACTTAAAAAGGCAGTTGCTGTTCCGTTAAGGTTTACATAAATTAAATCTGGAATACCATCTTGATTAAAATCGGAACTCAATGGTGTAATTGCATATTTTTTATTGATGACTTTTGCCTGTTGTTCTACCGCAGCAAAAGTGCCGTCTGGCTGTTGCAATAAAAAACGACAAGGCAATTTAAACAACATTTGCGGTGGAAAAGCAACGTAGTTTTCTGCAACTACCAAATCTTGTTTTCCGTCTAAGTTAAAATCCTCAAAAATTGCTCCCCAAGAAAACTCAAAATCCGCTATTTTGGTTTGTTTTGCAGTATCTGTAAAGTTTCCATTGCCATCATTATGGAGTAAAATCCAATCGGTAACTAATTTTTGCTCTTTGTTTAAGTCGCCTTTTGCCATCATTTCTGGAATGGTAGAACCT
>CAZYKN010000043.1:6551-9823 GCA_964648135.1 uncultured Flavobacteriaceae bacterium | reverse complement strand
ATCCATTTGGTATTTGCCATTGCTATGCTTGAAATTTGAAGATTGTAAAACAAAATAATATCTATCTTTTTTAAAAATTTTAAAAAAGAACCTATACTAATACCAACTCCACATCAAAAAACACGATAAATTTCAGAAAAGAAAGCACATTAATAAAAACAAACAATGAACTATATTTTATTAATATCCTAGTTTTTTACGTACTCTTAACAATACACTATTTGCTATAAGACTTGCTTTCTCTGCTCCTTTAGTTAATGCGTTATCAATCTCCTCTTTATTATTCATAAAGTACTGATACAAAGCTCTTTCTTTAGAAAATTTAGTAATTAAGAGCTCATAAAAGGCTTGTTTTGCATGTCCGTAACCATAATTTCCAGCTAAATAATTGACTCTCATTTCATCAATCTGTTCTTGACTAGCAATTAGTTTATATAAGGCAAATAAATTACATGTATCTGGATTCTTAGGTTCTTCAATAGGTGTAGAATCGGTTTTTATCTTCATAATTTGCTTACGAAGTTTTTTATCGTCTAAAAAAATATCGATAATATTTCCTTTAGATTTACTCATTTTTTCTCCATCTGTACCAGGAACTAACATGGTGTGTTCTTGAATTTTCTCTTCTGGAATCACAAAAGTTTCTCCTAATTTTGCATGAAACCTAGAGGCTACATCTCTAGTAAATTCTAGATGTTGCTTTTGGTCTTTTCCAACAGGAACAATATTGGCATCGTAAATTAAAATATCTGCTGCCATAAGCATTGGATAGGTAAAAAGCCCTGCATTTACATCGTTTAAACGATCTGCTTTGTCTTTAAAACTATGCGCAAGTGTTAATCTATTATATGGAAAAAAACAACTTAAATACCAAGCCAATTCCGTTACTTGTGGAACATCACTTTGTCTATAAAATACTGTTTTTTCTACATCTAGCCCAAAAGCTAACCAAGTTGCTGCAGTACTATACGTATTTTCTCTTAATGTTTTTCCATCTTTAATTTGAGTTAAAGAGTGCATATCTGCTATAAACAAAAAAGATTCATTATTAGAATTTTTACTCATTGCTATTGCAGGTAAGATTGCTCCTAAAATATTTCCTAAATGTGGTGTTCCGGTAGATTGTATTCCTGTTAATATTCTTGCCATTTTTTTGACTTATAATTATAAAACCGAAGACCCAAACAGGTATCGGAAGAATGCAAAAATATAAAAACTTTAAGAGCAAAGACAGAAGAACAAAGTTTTTATTACATTTGGTGCTTATTTGAACAAATGAATTTACTAAAAAACATTTTTCGTATTATTTGGAAAGCTTGGTTCTACGGTTGGGTTTTATGTACTATAATTCCTATTTTCCCAATTCTTTTCATCTTATTATCTAAAGAAAAATGGTATCCTTATTTTTATAAATTTGCTCATGCTTGGGGAAAAACGATTCTTTTTGTTATGGGATTTAAAGTGAAAGTTGAAGGTAAAGAAAAAATAGAAAAACACAAAAGCTATTTATTTTGTCCTAATCATACTTCAATGATAGACATTATGTTGATGCTAGCTGTTAGTAAAAATCCGTTTGTATTTGTAGGAAAAAAAGAATTGGCAAAAATACCTGTTTTTGGTTATGTGTTTAAAAAATCTAGTATTATGGTTGATCGTTCAAGTAGAGAAAGTGCCAGAAACGCCTTTAATGATGCACAACGGAAATTAGCCAACGGTAGAAGTGTTTGTATTTTTCCTGAAGGAGGAGTTCCCGAAGAACATATTTTGTTAGACGATTTTAAATCTGGTGCTTTTAGAATGGCAATAGAACATCAAATACCTATTGTACCTATTACTTTTTACGATTGTAAAAAGCGATTTTCTTATACTTTTTTTAGTGGTAGTCCTGGTGTTTTACGTGTTAAAATACACGATTTAATTTCTCCCAAAAATCATACTTTAGAAGACAGAAACATACTAAAACAGAAAACTTATGATGTTTTGTATAAAAGTTTAGTAACGGATTTAGAAAAACAACAAAACTTGAAATAAAATTTTCACATCACTCTTTTGTATGGAGTAACCTAGTTAATTTAATAGAAATATCCAATAAAATAATTTTAGCATTTCCGTTACGTTCAATATGATAAATAGCTTCGTTTAAAGTCTTATTTATTGCCATGATATTTCCTCCATGCACAAAAGGAGCAAAGTTTTTTAATTGAAATTTTGGACTTTTAGTTTCTAAAAAAACAAGTTTGTCTGCTTTGTAATTCAGTAGTAATGCTTGTCTAAAAAAATGCAAACAATATTGTAAAAACTGTTTTTGAGTTTCTCTTCCTGTTTTAGCAATTTCATTAGACCAGTTGATTAATTCTTCTACAACGGAGGCATTTCCTTTGGCTCTAAAAGCAGCTCTAATCCATGTGATAAACCAGGTTTCAAATACAGATTCGTCCTCATTATGATTTACCAAATGCAAAGCTAAATTCCAATTACCATTAGATTGATGTGCTATTTTGGTCGCTAAATTCACCTCAATCTGTTTGTTTTTTACCAAATTATTAATAATATTTTCTTCACTTACTTTCGGAAAATGTAGCACTTGACATCTAGATAAAATGGTTTTAATAATTTGCTCTTCCTCTTCGGCAATTAAGAGTAATAAGGTTTTTTCTGGTGGTTCTTCAATGAGTTTTAAGAGTTTATTTGCTGCTGAAATGTTCATTTTTTCAGCCATCCAAATAATCATGATTTTATATCCTCCTTCAAAGGATTTTAAACTGAGTTTTTTGGTAATTTCTAAAGCTTCATCTTTACCTATATTTCCTTGTTTTTTTTCTACGTCTAAAAACTGCATCCATTGATACAGATTTGCATACGGATTTTGAGTTACAAATGCTCTCCATTCTTTTAAAAAATAATTACTTATAGGCGATTTTTTAACTTTATCAGTTGTTGCCACAGGAAAAGCAAAATGCAAATCAGGATGCGATAAATGGTTACATTTTAAATTACACGCTTCATTATCTCCTGTATTTTCGCCGTTTTTATTGTTACATAAAATATATTGAGCATAGGCAATTGCCATTGCTAAAGTACCCGAACCCTCTGCGCCAACAAACAATTGCGCATGCGGAATTCGCCCTTGTTCAGCTGACTTTATAAGATGTGCTTTTATATTTTCTAAGCCAATAATATCTTTGAATTGCATAAGACAAAAATACACAAATAAAGATGGAAGACAAGCATTCTAGATGCTAAGTTTTTAACAAAAGAGAGAAGATGGAAGA
>CAZYKN010000043.1:4281-6451 GCA_964648135.1 uncultured Flavobacteriaceae bacterium | reverse complement strand
GGAAGACTGAAAACCAATCCTAAATCATCTTTAAATAATTAACCTCCTGTTTTGTAAGTGCTCTATAAAATCCTCTAGGCAAATTTTTCTTAGTAAGACCTGCAAAAACCACTCTATCTAGTTTGACTACATGATACCCAAAATGTGCAAATATTTTACGTACAATTCTATTTCTTCCAGAATGAATTTCAATACCAATTTCTGTTTTAGGCTGATTTTCTATATACGATATTTTATCAACAAAAACCATTTTTCCTTCCAATACAAAATTTTCTGAAATTTTTTGCAAATCACTCATTTTTAATTTTTTATCTAAGGTTGCATGATACAATTTACGTACATTATGCTTTGGATGTGTGAGTTTCTTGGTCATTTCTCCATCATTGGTAAACAAGAGTAAACCTGTTGTTGCTCTATCTAATCTTCCAACAGGATAAACACGCTCTTTTGTTGCAGATGCAATTAAGTCCATTACTGTTTTTCTGCCTCGTTCATCATCCATTGTAGTGATGTAATTCTTAGGTTTATTCAGCAAGATATATTGTTTTTTTTCTGGCGTTAATAATTGCCCATCAAAGCGCACAATATCGTTTGGTTGCACTTTATATCCCATTTCTGTAATGGTTTTTCCGTTTACGGAAGCACTTCCTGTTGAGATATACATATCTGCTTCTCTACGTGAGCAGATTCCTGCATTGGCAATGTATTTATTTAACCTAATTCCGTCTGATGTTTTATTCTCAACAGCATCTTTAGAGGGTTTCTTTTTAAAGTGTTTTATTGAATTAGGATTAATTCGATAATTTTTATCTTTTGGATTGCCAAACTTTTTTCCTTTACTTTTTGAAGAAGTGTTGCTTTGTTTCTTGTTTCTTGGAGTAGAAGATTTGCTATTTTTAGCTTGTCGTCCTCTCGACGAGTTTTTATTTTGTGACATTTTGTATTTATTTAAGCTTATTTCCCTTTCCAAAAGGAAGGAATTCTAAAGCTACTCTTATTATAATTTATTTGATATACTTTTTGCAATTTCTTGCATTTGTTCTGTTGTGAATTTCTCTTTTTTGTTGAATTGAATATCTTCCATTTTTTGTAACGGAATTAAATGTACGTGTACATGAGGCACTTCTAGACCAATCACGCTCATACCAACTCTTTTACAAGGAATGGCTTTTGCTATGGCGATGGCAATTTCTCTTGAAAAAGACATTAATTCTTGATATGTCTTTTTATCTAAATCAAACAATTTATTCACTTCCTTTTTAGGAACAACCAAGGTATGCCCTTTTGCATTTGGATTAACATCTAAAAAGGCAATAAAATTAGTGTTTTCTGCTATTTTATAACACGGAATCTCACCATTTATAATTTTAGTAAATATAGAAGCCATTATCGTGAAATATTTATAATTTCTAATTGCATAATTCCTGCAGGAATTTTAATTTCGGCAATATCACCTACTTTTTTACCTAATAACCCTTTGCCAATTGGTGAATTGATAGAAATTTTCCCTTTTTTTATATCTGTCATAGCATCGGCAACAAGCGTATATTCAAACTCTTTATTCATTTTTAAATTTTTGACTTTTACTTTAGACAACGCCAAAACTTTAGATAAATCTAATTTAGATTCATCTATTAATCTAGCGTTAGCAACGGCATTTTTTAATTCTGCTATTTTAGTTTCTAGGTGTGATTGTTCTTCTTTTGCAGCGTGATATTCTGCATTTTCACTTAAATCTCCTTGATCTATTGCTTCACCAATTGCTTTTGAAATTCGGGGTCTTTCTACATGTTCTAATTGCTCTAATTCTGCTCTTAGCTCTTGAAGACCTTCTTTAGTATAATAGGAAACTTTTTTACTCATAATTTTTTATTTTGATGAATTCTACATCGTTAAAAATAAAAATCTCAATTCCAAATTGTTATCGGACTGAGATTTAGACTGCAAAGATACTTATTTTTTTTAAAATGAATCAATTCCTTTTTTAAAAAAGAAAAAACAGCCTAAAAAATTAGACTGTTTTTTACATTATAATAAAGTTTTTCTATTTTTTAACAAACTGTTTTACGCCAAAAGTATCATCATTAGCAATCACTTTTATTAAATAAATTCCAGCGTTTAAATTTGATGTGTTCAATTTATTAAAAGTAGTTGTTAATTTATTAATTAG
>CAZYKN010000043.1:0-4181 GCA_964648135.1 uncultured Flavobacteriaceae bacterium | reverse complement strand
TTATTTGCAGGACCTTTTAGGGTTAAAGTTACTTGATTTGATTGTGTATCTATTTGAGCAGTCATACCAGATTGTAAAGTAACTTCACCTGTTGTAAATTGCGCATTGGCAATGATTGAAAATAGCATAAACGCTAATAATAAAGTAATTTTCTTCATAATTTAGTTAGATTTAGTTTGTAGTATTTTTAGTAGTTCAATATTATTATTATCAATTACAAAATCTAATGGTGTTTTACCTTTAGTATCTTTTGCATTTACATTTGCTTCTTTTTCAAGCAACAAATATACTAATTTTTTATTATTCTCAAAACAGGCATAATGAAGTGCTGTTGTACCTTTATCATCTGTAAGATTTACATTTGCTCCAGAATCGATTAATTTTTGTGCTATTTCATTGTTTCCTTTATATGCAGCAGCCATCAAAGCAGTACCTAGATCGCTTGTTTTGTCAATTTTTACTTTCTTTTTAAGCAAAAAATCTACAATTTCTTTATTATTGTAATAACACGCTAATATTAAAGGTGTATAACCTCTACTGTTTGTGGTATCCAAATTAATTGGATTGTTTTTTAAAAACTGCTCCATTGTTTTTGAATTACCATGTCGTGCAATGTCAAAAATATCATTCTTAGTAGAACAAGCAAATAAAACGGTTAATAATAAGGTTAAAACAATCGTTTTTTTCATTTAAAATGGAATTAAAAAGCCAAATATACATTTTTTACTGTAATATTATAATTTACCTTATTTACAATCGTTATAAAATAGTAGTTTTGTATTTATAAAATCAAGTAACTTACTTATGAAGAACGTTTTTCTATTTATTTTAATTAGCTCATTATTTTCATGTAAAGATGATTATGTTAATGGCAACACACTCTTACCAAATGTAACCGTTAATTTTACCATAAACCTTAATTTACCAGAAGGCATTGATTTAAGAACTGGAGGTAATTATAAAATTTTTCCTAATAAAGGGATTAGAGGTGTTATTGTTTTTAATAATGGCTTAGATAATTTTACGGCTTTTGATTTGGCTTGTCCGCATATTGAATTGCAAGAATGCTCCACAATGACCTTTGAACAAAGCGATTTAAGTATGAAATGCCCTTGTGATAATCAAAAATTTTCTAAAATTGATGGTGCTCCATTAGACTCAAGTATTCGGTATGCTGCTAGAAATTATTCCGTTGTTAAAAACGGCGATTATTTAATCGTTAAAAACTAATCATTTATGACTTATTTTTCATCCAATTTTAAATTGGGAATTCTTGGAGGCGGACAATTAGGGAGAATGCTCCTTGCCGAAACTCAAAAATTTGATATTCATACGTCTGTTTTAGAAAATAACAAAAATGCTCCTTGTGCCGAAATTGCAAATACCTTTGTAATAGGAAATCTCAATAATTATGATGATGTTTATGATTTTGGTAAAACCGTTGATGTTTTAACTATTGAAATTGAACATGTAAATATTGAAGCGCTTTTACAATTGGAAGAAGAAGGCTTAAAAATTTATCCGCAACCCAAAGTGTTAGCAATTATTAAAGATAAAGGCTTGCAAAAAGATTTTTATGCTCAAAATAGTATTCCAACAGCAAATTATCAACGGTTTAACACAATAGAAGAATTAAAAAAATCGGATTTAAGCTATCCTTTTATATGGAAATCAGCTAAATTTGGTTATGATGGAAATGGTGTAAAAAAAATTAATTCAATTACTGATTTAGACAACCTTCCAAACACTGCTTTTATCACAGAATCATTGGTCGATTTTAAATTAGAATTAGCCGTGATTGTTGCTAGAAATAATCAAGGTGAAATTGTGTCTTATCCTGTGGTTGAAATGGAATTTAATTCCGTTTCAAATCAAGTAGAATACGTGTTGTGTCCTGCAAGAATATCAAAAGAAATTGAGCAAAAAGCGCAACAAATTGCTTTAAATGTAGCAAAAGCCTTTCAACATGTTGGTTTATTAGCAGTAGAACTCTTTTTAACCCAAAACGATGAAATTTTAGTTAATGAAGTTGCTCCAAGACCACACAATAGTGGTCATTTTAGCATAGAAGCTTCTATAACTAATCAGTTTGAACAACATTTGCGAGCAATATTAAATCTTCCGTTAGGAAATACCCAAAACAAGATAAACGCAGTTATGGTAAACCTTGTAGGAGCAAAAGATTATCAAGGTGATGTCTTTTATAAAAATATGGATAAAATACTATCTTACAAAGGTGTTACTCCTCATATTTACGGTAAAAAACAAACAAAACCAAACAGAAAAATGGGACATATTACGGTTGTTCATCAAGACCTCAACAAAGCTAGAAAACTTGCCGAAAAAGTAAAAAACACCTTAATCGTAAAAAGTATTTAAAAGCACAATATTTTCACCTTTACATCGTTAAAAGAAGAACTAACTCAATCTGTTTTATTGTATGATTACTTTTACATTACAGTTTATCATTAGTTTTATTAAAATAAGTATCTTTGCAAACTATTTGAAAAGAACATGATAAAAATTACACCAACTAAAGCACAAGAATCATCTAACGCAATTGAACGACTGTATATTGCAATGCGTCATTTATTCAACAGAGGTTTTTACAAACCTATGGGAGTTTCTGGAGAAACTTTGCGTGAAGCTTTATTATCTTTAAGACCAGAAATTTATGGCTCTATTGCCGAAAATAAAACGGAATTAGACGGTTTACTTTATGTTATTGATAGGTTACCAATAGGTATAGAAGAATGCCAGTTTATAGATTTAACAGCAGATGAAGGCTTTTCTCATTCAGGTTTTGAAACCATCATTCCGTCTAAAAGAAGAAGAAATTGTTATAGAATAGATAGCCATCAAATGAATATTGAAGTTACTAGAGGTCGCTCTGATGTTTATGATATTTTAACACACCTTACTTTTTTATTTATTGAAGCAAATAAAATAAAAGATCACGTACTGCTAAACGAACAAGGAAAAACCATAAGAGAATGGCAACTTTTGGAAGATATTGTTCTTAACAATCGTAAAATTGCAACAAAAGAACGTGAAGTATTACTCTCACACGTAGCCACTATTTTAGGAAGAACTTTTTCAGAAATAAAAAAAGCAGATAAAGACTTTGCCACATACAACAATAAAAATAGATTTTTTAGTTTGATTTATTGGATGGGAAAACTCGCCATTAAAGAAACCTTAGAAGGTGATAAACGAAGCATAAAATTCTCTGCTACTTTAAGAGAGCGTATTGGTCATCATATTTATGGAGAAGTTTGGGCAGATTCTATTAAACAAAATTTAGAAAAAGCAGGGCTTTTAAATAGAGAAATTCATATTATTAGTGCCAATATGCACAGTGTAATGAATAGTATTTACGCTCCTATTTTCTTAACGGAAGAAGCTAAAAATAATGAAGGTATTGCCTTATTTGAACTTTTAAGTGAAGAGAAAAATAAAACTTTCCGTAAAAAAATTAAAAAAGCAGCCTCAAAAATGGGCTTGATTTATATTAAAGATAAATCAGGTACAAATATTAATGTTCAAATTATTGATACTGATAAAATTGATTTTCAAAAATCTAATTATAAGGTAACAAATAAAAATAAACCTGTTCTAATTGTAATGGATTATGCTTTTGGCGAACAAGCTTATGAAACAATGGACGAACTGCTAAAACCTTATACTTGTGAAAAAGGAAAATTGCATCATTTGAATGTAAAATCCGTTTCCATTATGGGAAAAGCAGGGATTTTACAAGGTGGAAAAGGCGATATTATGATTCCTTCTGCTCATTTCTTTGAAGGCACAGCAGATAATTATCCGTTTAAAAACGAACTCTCTCAAACAGATTTTAAAAATTCCGATTTAGGTGTTTTTGAAGGAACAATGGTGAGCGTTTTAGGAACATCGCTACAAAACAAAAACCTATTAGAATTCTTTAAAAATTCTACATGGAATGCCATTGGATTAGAAATGGAAGGCGCACATTACCAAAAAGCCATTCAAGCAGCCTCGCAAATTAGAGGAAATATTGGTAAAGACGTACAAGTACGATATGCGTATTACGCTTCAGATAATCCGTTAGAAACAGGAAGCACATTAGCTTCTGGTGGTTTAGGAACAACAGGTGTAAAACCAACATATATAATAACACAAAAAATTTTAGAACAAATATTTAA
>CAZYKN010000042.1:5501-9883 GCA_964648135.1 uncultured Flavobacteriaceae bacterium | reverse complement strand
TTTTTTAATGCTAAATTGTAATCATATTGCAAATCTTCATGGAGTTTTACAATGGCTTTATTGATTAATATAATTTGACGGTTAAAAATATTTTGTAGGCTTACATTATTTTTCATGCTTGGTTGCATGGTTTTTAGTTGTTCACAAAAATAAAGTAAGAGTTCTACTTCGGTTTCTTTATTTTGAGTATAGCGAATGTGTTTTTTAGTTAAACGTAATATTTTTCTAACCGATTTTTTAATAAAATAGTAACTGCTTGTATTTATTTGGCTGAATTGTTGTGTAATTTCTTCTTTTATAGATTCAATATAGTCAGCTTCATTGGTTTCAAATATTAGGTAAGTTAGTAATTCTTTATTCTCTTTTTTAAATTTGGATAACCGTAAGCACAATGCAATCAATTCTTTTTGAGATAAGTGTATGAGTTCTTTTTTTATTTGAGGCACTGTTGCTGGTTTCATGTTGTTTTCTGTTTGAATGGTGAAGGCATGATTATATCAATTTTAAAAAATTGGTGTGATAAATTTATTTCTGTAATTTTTATTTTCTGTTACACTACTTGAATCTGAACCTCTGATTTGTCACTCAGAGCGTAGCGAAGAGTCTAAAAACATGTATATTAAAAATAGACTCTTCGTCCTACATCCTCAGAGTGACAAAGTGAGATGTCTTATGTTTTTAGAGTGATAAATAAATTTCTTACCACTACTAACGACATAGACCCTTTTTTTTCTTATTATCATCTTCCTTTTTCTATTTCGCTTTCTCTTTTCCTACCAAGATAAATATTATACCTTCATTAACAAAAACAGCCCAAAGCTGGTCTGGTGTGCGATTGTATAGCGTTTACAACAATAATATTATTTATGAATACTCTACTTTTCATCACTTAAAGACTCTCCTAAATCTGTTAAAGTATTGAGAACCATTTCAGCATTTTGAATACTGTGTTTTAGGATGTAATTATAAATGTTTAAAAGTGAATACTTTGCTTCATCAGACCAAACTACTTTCAAATCTTAACTATTTAAAATGAAATTTTTCACTTCTTTTGTTGTATTTTTATTTGCTCCATTAGCCATACTATTACTAATAGAATGAATATGTTTTGCATATTCCTCTTTAGTAAATGCTTTTCCTTTAGTAGAATAGATAACTGCATCTTCTTTTGGAAGTTTTTCAATATAGGTTTTTACGATTTTATAAAACTCTTTTATAGCATTCATCGCCATAGTTCATAAATTGAATAATTTGTTTTCTGATTTCTAAAGTACTCATAATTTTTATCTATTAATATACCTTTACAGATTTAGGGTATGAACAAATATAATGTTTTATTTTAAAAACGGACATATCAAAATATACATTTTTATAACAAGTAAGTTCTAAACTTAAAAATGCGCATTGAAACATCAATGCGCATTTTTTTAAAATAAAAAGTAATACCAATTCTATTTCAATACAAAATCCTCCATAAATTTAGTAGTATAATTACCAGCTAAATAATCAGGATCTTCCATTAATTGTTGATGGAAAGGAATGGTTGTTTTAACGCCTTCAATTATAAATTCTTGTAAGGCACGTTTCATTTTATTAATTGCTTCTTCTCTTGTTTGCGCTGTGGTTATTAATTTTGCAATCATTGAATCATAATAAGGAGGAATCATATATCCATCATATACATGTGTGTCTATACGTACTCCATGACCTCCTGGTGCGTGAAAAGTAGTGATTTTTCCAGGACAAGGTCTAAAGTCATTAAAAGGATCTTCCGCATTAATTCTACACTCAATAGCATGTAAATTTGGTAAGTAATTTTTTCCAGAAATAGGCACACCAGCAGCAACTAAAATTTGCTCACGAATTAAATCAAAATCGATGACTTGCTCAGTAATTGGATGCTCTACTTGAATACGAGTATTCATTTCCATAAAGTAAAAATTACGGTGTTTATCTACTAAAAATTCTACCGTACCAGCTCCTTCATATTTAATAGATTCAGCAGCTAGAACGGCAGCTTCACCCATTTTTTTACGCAAGGCCTTAGTCATAAAAGGCGAAGGTGTTTCTTCGGTTAATTTTTGATGACGACGTTGAATAGAACAATCTCTTTCAGATAAATGACAAGCACGTCCTGTAGAATCTCCAACAATCTGAATTTCAATATGTCTAGGCTCTTCAATGAGTTTTTCAATATACATATCATCATTTCCAAAAGCAGCCATTGATTCTTGTTTTGCAGCAAACCACAAATCTTTCATTTCATCTCTGTCCCAACAAGCACGCATTCCTTTTCCTCCACCACCAGCGGAAGCTTTTAGCATCACTGGAAATCCCATTTCATCAGCTAATTTTAAAGCGTCTTCAAAATCTTCAATAATACCATCAGAACCAGGAATAATTGGTACTCCTGCTTTCTTCATAGTTTCTCTTGCGGAAGCTTTATCACCCATCATATTAATCATTTCGGCAGTAGCTCCAATAAATTTAATATTGTGTTCTTCACAAATTTTTGAGAATTTAGCATTTTCAGCTAAAAAACCATAACCAGGATGTATAGCATCTGCATTGGTAATTTCTGCAGCAGCCATAATATTGGCCATTTTTAAATAAGACTCATTGCTTGGTGCAGGACCAATACAAACTGCTTCGTCTGCAAACTTAACATGTAAGCTTTCTTTGTCTGCTGTAGAATAAACGGCAACCGATTTGATTCCCATTTCTCTACAAGTTCTAATTACACGTAGTGCAATTTCACCTCTATTTGCTATTAGTATTTTTTTAAACATAGTTTTAAATAAAATACAAATTCCGATAATACATTAAATTATATTATTGGTAATTTGGAGGTTAAACTTAAGACGGATCTACCAAAAATAATGGTTGATCAAATTCTACTGGAGTGGCATCATCTACTAAAATTTTAACAATTTTACCAGACACTTCAGATTCAATCTCGTTAAATAATTTCATTGCTTCAATAATACAAACCGTATCACCTTCAGAAATGGTATCACCAACAGAAATAAAAACAGGTTTATCTGGTGAAGGTTTTCTGTAAAAAGTACCAATAATTGGTGATTTTACAGTGATGTATTTTGAATTATCTTCTGTATCATTAGTTTCGGTTGGTGTTGTTACAGGTGCTGTTTGAGTAACTGGAGTTGATGGTTGAGCAGCCATCATTGGTGCTGCAGCTTGAACAATAGTTGTTTCATTTTTACCGTGTGCTCCTGTGCGAATGGTAATTTTAATATCTTCCATTTCTAATTTAACTTCGCTTGCACCAGATTTGGCTACAAATTTAATTAAATGTTGAATTTCTTTTAAATCCATAATTATAAAGTTTTGGTTATTTTATATTCACTAAGTGAATGGTTTAGTTGTTGTTATAAGCCCAAGTAAGATAGATAGAACCCCAAGAGAAGCCTCCTCCAAATGCGGCAAATATTATTTTATCTCCTTTTTTTAATTGTGTTTCGTAATCGTTTAGTAATAAAGGTAATGTAGCTGAAGTTGTATTTCCATACTTTTCAATATTCATCATTACTTTTGAAGAATCTAATTTTATTCTTCTTGCAGTAGCATCAATAATACGTTTATTTGCTTGATGAGGTGCTAACCACTGAATATCATCATTGGTTAAATTGTTTTGTTCTAATATTCTTTCACTTACGTCAGCCATATTTGAAACAGCATATTTAAAAACAGTTTTACCATCTTGAAAAACAAAATGTTGTCCGTTTTCTACTGTTTCTAAACTTGCAGGAAGTACTGATCCTCCAGCAGCCACTTGCAAAAATTCTCTACCAGAGCCATCGGTTCTTAAATATTCGTCTTGTAAACCATAACCTTCTTTGTTTGGTTCAAACAGTACTGCTCCAGCACCATCGCCAAAAATAATACAAGTTGCACGGTCTTTATAGTTTATCATAGAAGAGTTCATATCTGCTCCTATAAGTAAGATTTTTTTATACTTACCAGATTCAATATAACTTGAAGCCGTTGACATTCCAAATAAAAAACTTGAACAAGCAGAAATTTGGTCAAAAGAAAAGGCATTTACAGCACCAATTTGTGTGGCAACATAAGCAGCTGTTGAAGCAGCTTGCATATCTGGTGTTGCAGTTGCTACAATTACTAAATCAATTTCTTCTGGATTTAGATTGCTTTTTTTAATTAAATCATTGGCTGCATTTATAGCTAAAAAAGAGGTTCCTTTTCCTTTTTCTTTTAAAATTCTACGTTCTTTAATACCTGTTCTAGAAACTATCCATTCGTCATTGGTTTCTACCATGGTTTCCAACTCTGAGTTGGTTAAAATGTATTCTGGAAGATATTTTCCTACTGCGGTAATTGCTGCGGTAATTTTACTCATGTTT
>CAZYKN010000042.1:0-5401 GCA_964648135.1 uncultured Flavobacteriaceae bacterium | reverse complement strand
CTATGAAACCAGATCAAAATTTTCAAATTTACAATGCTTCTGCTGGAAGTGGAAAAACATTTACCTTAGTAAAAGAGTATTTAAAAATTCTGTTTAAAGCAAATAATTTGTTTGCTTTTCAGCATATTCTAGCCATCACATTTACCAATAAAGCTGCAGCTGAAATGAAAGAACGAATTTTAGAAAATGTATTGGATTTTTCTAAATTGGATGTAGCTAAAGCCGAAAATGATTTGTTTTTAAAGATTGTAGATGAATTGGATATAGATGCTGAAATTGTTCAAAAAAAATCCAAAAAAATCATCAAAAATATTTTAAATAATTATGGTGCTTTTAATATTACAACCATTGATAGTTTTACCTATAAATTGATAAGAAGTTTTGCTTTTGATTTAGGAATAAACTTAAATTTTGAAGTAGAAATGGATGCTATTTCTTTATTAAATGAAGCTGTTGATGTGCTTATTTCAAGAATTGGTAATGATGAAGAACTTACAAAAACTTTAATAGATTTTGCTAAAGTAAAAGCCAATGATGATAAAAGTTGGGATATCTCTAAAGATTTAAAAGAAATTGCCAAACTCTTACTCAATGAAAACGATATTTTACACGTTAATAAAATTCAAAAGAAAAGTATAAATGATTTTATTAATTTACAAAAAATCATCAACAAGCAACTAAAAGAAACAGAACAGCAATTTGAAGCTATTGGTAAAAAAGGCTTGGATGTTATTGCATCAACAAATTTGAATTTTAATGATTTTGCAAGTAGTGATTTACCCAATCACTTTAAAAAAATGGCGTATTTAAACCTTTCAACTTTAAATTTTGAAGGACGATTAGCGAAGAATATTGAAAAAAATCATCATCAATATGGTGGAAAAGCTACGGTTCAAGCTAAAGCGGAAATAGATTCAATTAGAGAGGAGTTAATTCAGTTATATCACGAATCTGAATCTGTTTATAACACACAATTTCAAAGCTATTTATTGAATAAATTATTAGGTAAAAGTTTGATTCCTTTAGCGGTTTTAAAAACGATTAATAGTGTACTCATCGAAATTAAAGAAGATAATAATATACGATTAATATCAGAATTTAATCAGCTTATAAGCAAACACTTAAAAGAACAACCAGCAGCTTTTATTTATGAAAAAATAGGCGAGCGTTTTAAACATTATTTTATTGATGAAATGCAAGATACGTCTATCATGCAATGGGAAAATATGATTCCGTTATTAGATAATGTTTTAACGAGCGAAAATTTAATTGGCGAAACGGGAACGCTGTTATTAGTTGGTGATGCCAAACAGGCCATTTACCGTTGGAGAGGTGGAAAAGCAGAACAATTTATCTCCCTTTCGTCAGAAAAAGAGGCAAGTCCGTTTTTAATTCCAAAAAATATTCATCAATTAGATACCAATTGGAGGAGTTATTCAGAGATTATACAATTTAATAATAACTTTTTCCATTACATTGCTAGGTATTTACAAAACACAGCATATCAAGGCTTGTATGAAATAGGAAATCAGCAAAAATTCAATACTAAAAAAGGTGGTTATGTAGAACTTCAATTTTTACCTCAAGGTATGAATAAAGAGGAAAGTATGATTGAATATCCTCAAAAAGTATATGAAATTATTGAAAGAATAACACCAGAATTCGATAAAAAAGATATTTGTATTATTACCAGAACTCGTGCGCAAGGTGTTGCAGTAGCAGAATATTTAACAGCAAAAAAAATTGATATTATTAGCTCTGAAACCTTGTTGTTGCAAAATTCTTCTAAAGTGAGTTTTGTGGTGAATTTATTGAATTTAATTCATCAGCCAGAAAATAAAGAAGTACAATTTGATATTTGTTATTTTTTATACCATCATTTACATATAACAGCAGAGAAACATGAATTTTTAAAAGCACATTCAAAATTAGCTTTAGTTGAATTATTTGAGGTTTTAAAAGCTTACAACATTTCATTTGATTTAGCCTATTTTAAAAATTTATCGCTTTATGAAAATGTAGAATATATCATCAGAAATTTTAAACTCACACAAAGTTCTGATGCGTATTTGCAATTCTTTTTAGATGTTATTTTAGATTTTTCGTTTAAAAAAGCCGAAGGTTTAGCAACATTTCTTGCGTATTGGGAAGAAAAGAAAGACAGTTTGAGTATTGTTGTTCCTAGCGAAAAAGATGCAGTACAAATAATGACCATCCACAAATCAAAAGGATTGGAATTTCCTGTGGTTATTTTTCCGTTTGATTTGAATATTTACAAACAGATTAATCCAAAAGTTTGGTATCATCCATTAGATGAAGAAAAGTATAATGGCTTTGAAAGTTCCTTGATTAATTATAGCAAAACATTGCAACAAATTGGAGCTATTGGAGAGGAATTATACCAAAATCAACAAGAAGAATTAGAATTAGATCATTTTAATTTACTTTATGTAACTTTAACGAGAGCTAAAGAGCAGCTTTTTATCATTACGGAGCATAGAAAACCATTTAAAGATACTCCAAAAAATTATGCAGATTTATTTATCGATTTTTTAAGTGCTATTGGTCAATGGGATACGGAAAAATCCGTTTATCCTTTTGGAAATTCAGAACGGAAATCAAAGCGAAAGCCTATAAAACAACAAAATAAAGAGCAAGAAATCTTTACAAGCTCAGATTGGCGTCAGCATAACATTAGTATTGTTCCGCATTTTAATACAGAAGGTTTAGACTCGGAAAAAGCAAGAAAATTTGGTAATCTTATTCATAAACTTTTAGAAAATATTATTCTTAAAGAAGATGTAAATCGTGTAATAAATCAATATGTACAAAAAGGTGAAATTCCGTTTGAAGCGCAAGAAAATATTAAAAATATACTGTTAAAAGTAGTTTTACACGAGGAGTTGAGTGATTATTTTACGAATAAATACACCATTTTAAACGAAAGAGAAATGTTCATTCAAGGAGGAGAAATTTTAATTCCAGACAGATTGATATTTAATAAAAACGAGGTTGTTATTTTAGATTATAAAACAGGAAAACCAGCAGAAGAACATCACCAACAAATAACGAATTATGCCCATGCTTTAACGCAAATGAATTATCAAGTAACTAAAAAAATATTGGTTTATATTGATGAAGAAGTGGAGCTTGTTTTTGTATGATGTTAAAACCGTGAATTTTGTGTATTGTGTTTTTAAGGTTGTAAAATTTAGCCACGAATTACACAAATTAACACGAATTTGGTGTGGTTGAATTTTCACGAATTTGACTTTCAGTCTGCTAACTAAAAGTGATGGATTGGTGTATTAGCGTCTTGATGAGAAAAATAGAGTGAATAATAAGCGTTAATTACAATAAATGTTATATTTGCAGAAAAAGAAAAATGGCAGTACTAGATATTATTTTAGCAGTTTTATTAGTTTATGGTTTATATAAAGGCTTTACAAAAGGTTTTTTTGTAGAAGTTGCTTCGTTAGTTTCCTTATTGGTAGGCTTGTATGGAGCAATTCATTTTTCCTATTTTATAGGTGATTGGTTAAAAACGAAAGTAGCTTGGGATGCAAAATACATTCAAATTGTGGCTTTTGCACTGACTTTTATTGTGATATTAATGGCAGTTTCATTGGTTGGTAAATTGCTTACAAAAATAATAGATGCAGCACAATTAGGCTTTTTAAACAAAATTGCAGGAGCAGCTTTTGGTGTGGCTAAAGTAGGCTTAATTGTAAGTGTTATTCTCAATATTTTTGGTAAAATGAATGATTCTATTCCTTTTGTAAAACAAGAAACTCTAGATAAAACCATCCTTTATAAGCGAGTAAAAGAATTTGCTCCAACTATATTTCCTTCTATAATGGAACAAGTTGAAAATTTAAAGCAGAACAATCCGTTTAAAACGGAAGAAAATACAACTACAAAGGATAGTATTCAATAGCATAAAATAAGTATTAAAAATAAAAATATGTCCACAGCAAAAAAACAATACAAAAGAATAACGGTAAAATCGTTGATTGAAATGAAATCAAACAACGAAAAAATAGCCATGCTAACAGCCTACGATTATACAATGGCAAAAATTGTTGATCATGCAGGAATTGATATTATTTTAGTAGGCGATTCGGCTTCTAACGTAATGGCAGGTCATGAAACCACTTTGCCTATTACTTTAGACCAGATGATTTATCACGCTTCTTCTGTAGTTCGTGCCATTGAAAGATGCTTGGTTGTGGTTGATTTACCTTTTGGAACATATCAAGGAAATTCTAGAAAAGCCCTAAAATCGGCTATTAGAATCATGAAAGAATCTGGAGGACATGCTGTAAAATTAGAAGGTGGTTCAGAGATATCAGATTCTATTTCAAGAATATTAACTGCGGGAATTCCAGTAATGGGTCATTTAGGACTTACACCACAATCCATTTATAAATTTGGAACATACACTGTAAGAGCCAAAGAAGATGCAGAAGCCAAAAAACTGATGGAAGACGCTTTATTATTAGAAAAATTAGGGTGTTTTGCTTTAGTATTAGAAAAAGTACCAGCAACCTTGGCAGAAAAAGTGGCTAAGGCCTTAACCATTCCTGTAATTGGAATTGGAGCAGGAGCAGGAGTAGATGGTCAAGTGTTGGTTATGCATGATATGCTTGGAATGACACATGAATTTAATCCGCGTTTTTTAAGAAGATACCTTAATCTTTACGAAGAAATGAATACTGCTTTTAAAAGCTATATTGCTGATGTAAAAAGTGAGGATTTCCCCAATGAAAAGGAACAATATTAAAATATAAATTAAAAATAAAATAGAATTAAATGGAAAGAGCTTTAAATAAACGAAGTAATGCTTCTTGTGAATTATGTGCAGCGAAAGAAAAATTATCGGTTTATAATGTACCACCAGTAACTGAAATAGAAGAAAAAAACTCAATATTAGTTTGTGAAACCTGTAAAACACAAATTGAAGGTACAGAAAATTTAGATCCAAATCATTGGCGATGTTTAAATGATAGTATGTGGAGCGAATTTCCTGCAGTGCAAGTAACCGCTTGGCGTTTATTGTATAGATTAAAATATCAAAAAGAAGCTTGGGCACAGGATTTAATTGATATGATGTATTTAGATGAAGATATGCTAGAATGGGCAGAAGCTACAGGAGAACATATTGATCCTTCTACAAAAATCATCCATAAAGATTGTAACGGAAACATTTTAAATAATGGAGATTCTGTGGTTTTAATACAAGATTTAAAAGTAAAAGGAGGAGGTTTTACTGCAAAAAGAGGTGAAGCGGTTCATAGAATTTCTCTAGTACACGATAACGCAAACCATATTGAAGGTAGAGTAGGAGACCAACATATTGTTATTTTAACACAGTATGTTAAAAAGACGAAATAGGTGTTTT
>CAZYKN010000041.1:0-9960 GCA_964648135.1 uncultured Flavobacteriaceae bacterium | reverse complement strand
CCTAACGGACATTGGATTTTAAGTCCAACGTGTCTACCAATTCCACCACCCAAGCGTGATGTATTGAAATTATAGTAATAAATTACTAAATCAAAATTTCAAAAACTCAGAGCGAAAGACAAGATTTTAATCTGCGACCTCCACAATAACTAAAAATTTATTTTTTCTTCTGTTTTTAACAACAATTTCAAAACAAACTTTAACACCTCAGTTGAGCGAAAGACAAGATTTTAATCTGCGACCTCCACAATAACTAAAAATTTATTTTTTCTTCTGTTTTTAACAACAATTTCAAAACAAACTCTAGCACCTCAGTTGAGCGAAAGACGGGATTTGAACCCGCGACCTCCACCTTGGCAAGGTGATGCTCTACCCCTGAGCTACTTTCGCAAAAATTGCAATTACATAGTAAATGTAATAATTGCGAGTGCAAATTTAATACAAATAAATAAACTACAAACATTTTTTTTGATTTTTTTAAGCTTTTTTTGATTTTATGTTATTGTTATTCTCTAAACTATTTAAAAAGATTAAGTTAAGCCATTGTGATGTACGAAATAGCCTAAAAGTAATTAGAATATTTCTCTTTAGATGAAGAATAAAAATCAATTTTTCTCTAAAGAGGATGTTCATTAGTTTAATTACAATCTGTCTTATGTCTTATAGCAGAGCGGTCTTAAGTCTTTTATCAAATAATAATGATTTTAAAATACAAACCTTTACAAAAGTAAAAATGTATTTTTGTCAAAATATTTTTTATGGCTTTTAATATTGTACTCATAGAACCAGAAATACATACCAATACTGGGAATATTGGCAGACTAAGTCTAGCAACAGGCTCCAATTTACACCTCGTAAAACCCTTTGGATTTGAAATAACCGATAAACGTTTAAAACGTGCAGGTTTAGATTATTGGAAACATATTAACCTATTTATTTATGAAAATTTAGCGGATTTTTATGCTAAAAACAAAGATAAACAATTCGTGTATTTTTCTAGTCATGCAACAAAAACGCATTGGTCAATTGATTATAAAGATGAATTATTTTTAGTCTTTGGAAAAGAATCAAAAGGATTATCAGACAAAATTCTAGAAGTTAATAAAGATAAAGTATATAAAATTCCACTTTACAGTAATAAAATTAGAAGCCTTAATTTAGCAAATTCAGTTTCCATAGTAGTTTATGAAGGTTTAAAAGCCATTTTATAAAGCTAAAAAAAATTTATTTTTAAATTCTCTTTTAATTCCATACTTTTACAGATTGAAAAATAGATTGACAAAAGTTTTTTATCGTGTTCAAAACGATAAACTTAACCTATAAATAAATAATAATATGAGCTGTACTAATTGCTCTTCAGATATAAATACTACTCCAAAAGGGTGTAAAAACAACGGAACCTGCTCAACAGGTGGCTGCGATAAACTCACCGTTTACGATTGGTTGTCAAACATGACCTTACCTGGTCATCAAACTAAATTTGATCATGTTGAAATCAGATTTAAAAACGGAAGAAAAGCATTTTTTAAAAACACTAAAAACCTATCTATTTGCATAGGAAGTACTGTTGCTGTTGAGGCAACTTCTGGTCATGATATTGGTATTGTTACCCTTACAGGTGAACTTGTTAAAGTGCAAATGAGTAAGAAAAAAATTAAACCTGATAGTGATGATGTTTTACAAATTTACAGAATAGCCTCTCAAAGAGATATTGATGTTTGGCAAGCTGCTAGAGAAAAAGAAGCTGAATTACAACAAAAAACACGTCAAATAATTTCTAGACTTGGTCTTAAAATGAAATTAAGCGATGTGGAATTTCAAGGTGACGGAAGAAAAGCTACCTTCTATTATACCGCAGATGAACGTGTAGATTTTAGAATGTTAATACGTGAAATGGCTTCTACTTTTAATATCCGTATTGAAATGAAACAAGTTGGTGCTCGTCAAGAAGCTGCTAGGCTTGGAGGAATTGGCTCTTGTGGTAGAGAACTATGTTGCTCTACTTGGCTAACTGATTTTAGAGGTGTAAATACAAGTGCTGCTCGTTATCAACAACTTTCGCTAAATCCACAAAAATTATCTGGTCAATGTGGTAAATTAAAATGTTGTCTTAATTTTGAATTAGATTCGTATGTAGATGCACTTAAAGATTTTCCTAGAACAGATACTTGGTTGCAAACTAAAAATGGAACGGCTATTTATCAAAAAATGGATATTTTTAATAAATGGATTTGGTATGCATATAAAGAAAATCCTGTACATTGGCATAAATTAACAACAGATCAAGCCAATGAAATTCTAGCACTAAATAAAGAAGGAGAAAAACCGCAAAGTTTAGAAGAATATGCAGAAGAATTAATTGAAATCATCCCTAAAAAAGAGGTGTTTACTAATGTAGTTGGTCAAGACAGTCTTACTCGTTTTGATAAACCTAAACGCAAAAAACGTAGAAATAACAGGAATAAAAAACGTACAAATTCTAACAATCAAAACAGAAATAAGCAACAAGCAAATAAAAAACAACAAGGTCAAAAGCCACAACAAAACAACCAAAATAATTCTTCTAATCAAACAAAACCAGCAAATCAAAATAAAAAAAGAAGACCCAATAACAGGAGAAAAAAACCAAACAATAATCAAAATAAAAAGCCTACTAGCAATGAATAAAATTTTTATTTTAATGTTACTATCAAGCCTTTTATTTTCTTGTAATAATAATCAGATTTACAGTAAATATAAAAGTATTGACCATAACAAATGGCATAAAGACTCTATCGTTTCTTTTAATGTGGATATAAAAGATACGTTATCTAATCATGCTATTTATCTAAATTTAAGAAACGATAAAGATTACAATTTTAACAATATTTTTTTAATTGTAAACGTTAATTATCCAAACAAAAATAAAATTACAGACACCTTAGAATATAGAATGACCGATGAAAAAGGGCGTTTTTTAGGAAGTGGTTTTACCGATATTAAAGAGAATAAATTAGCATTTAAAGAAAATATTATTTTTCCTTTAAGCGGAAAATATCAATTCAATATTCAACAAGCCGTTAGAAAAAACGGAAAAGAAAACGGAATTGAATTTTTAGAAGGAATAACTGATGTAGGTCTTGAAATAGAAAAAATAAAATAAAATGGGAACGGAGAAAAAAAATAGTAAATTAACTAAAATAATAAAATGGATTTGGAAACTGTTTTTTGCAGGTTTAGCCTTTATGTTTCTACTTTTCTTTTTAACCTCGCTAGGTCTTTTTGGTAAATTACCAACCTTTGAGCAACTTGAAAATCCGCAAAACGATTTAGCTTCGCAAGTTATCTCAGAAGATGGAAAAACCATTGGTAAATATTTTAAAGAAAATAGAACACCAGTAAAATTTAAAGAATTACCACAAAATCTTGTAAATGCGCTTGTTGCAACAGAAGATGTGCGGTTTTTTGAACATTCTGGTATTGATGTAAGAGGAACTATTCGTGCTTTTGCTTTTTTAGGAACTAAAGGAGGAGCAAGTACTATTACACAACAATTAGCCAAACTTTTATTTCATGAAAGACCTAAAAGCTTACCCAAACGCTTAATTCAAAAAGTACAAGAATGGATTATTGCTGTTCGTTTAGAAAAGCAATACACCAAAGAAGAAATTATTACCATGTATCTTAACAAAATGGATTTTCTTTATCATGCTATTGGAATACGTTCTGCTTCTAGAATATACTTTGGAAAAGAACCTAAAGATTTAAACCAAATAGAGTCTGCTTCAATTGTTGCCATGCTTAAAAATCCAAGGCAATTCAATCCAAAAAGAAAAGCATCAAAGAAAAAAGCCTTTAATCGTAGAAATACGGTTTTCAGTCAAATGGAAAAATACGGTTTCCTAACCGAAAAAGTAAGAGACTCGCTTATAAAACAGCCTACGGTATTAAACTTTTCTCCAGAAGACACCAATGACGGAATGGCAACCTACTTTAGAGAATACCTTAGAAAATATTTACTAAAATGGGTAAAAAAACATCCTAAAGAAGACGGTACAACCTATGATATTTATAGAGACGGACTTAAAATATACGTTTCAATAGACTCACGTATGCAAAAACACGCAGAAGACGCTATGAAAAAACACATGGCAAACCTTCAAAATGAATTTAATAAATACCAACACTCTAGATACAAAAAAGTAAAAGGAAAAAAAGTATTCAATAAAAAAATTCCTTTTTCAAATGATTTAACTACAAGTGATATAGATAGAATAATGAATAGTGCCATGAAAAATTCCAACAGATGGCACAATATGAAACGTGGTGGTTTTTCAGAAAAAGAAATTAAAGCTTCTTTTTATAAAAAAACGGATATGAACATATTTTCATGGAAAGGTGAAATAGATACCTTAATGACACCTTATGACTCTATTAAATATCACAAAGCTTTTCTAAAAACAGGAGTTTTATCTATTGAACCACAAACAGGTCATGTTAAAGCGTGGGTTGGAGGAATTAATCACAAACATTTTAAATGGGATGCTGTTAAACAACAAGAACGTCAAGTAGGTTCTACTTTTAAACCGTTTGTCTATGCAACTGCCATTAATCAATTAAAATATTCTCCGTGTAGAAAGATAGAAAATGCTCCGTTTACCATGCCTAAAGGGCGTTATGGTATTCCAGAAGATTGGGTTGTGCATAATGCTGGAAATAAATACGATCCTCCTTTAAGAACTATGAAAAATGCCTTAGCAAATTCTATTAATGTTGTTTCAGCTAGATTAATTGATGCTGTTTCTCCTTCAAATGTAGTTAAACTCGCAAGAAGCTTAGGTATAAAAAGTAAAAATTTAGAGGCAAACCCATCCATTGCTCTTGGTGCAGTAGAACTTTCTTTATACGAAATGGTTGGTGCTTTAGCTTCTTTTGCTAATAAAGGAATGCACATAGAACCTATTATGGTTTTGCGTATAGAAGATAAAAACGGAACTATTTTAGAAACGTTTACTCCAAAATCTAATGAAGCTGTAAGTGCCGAATCTGCCTACACGATTATCAATTTAATGGAAGGTGTAACTAAAGCTGGAACAGGTGTTAGACTAAGAACTAGTGGTAAATATCCTAAAACAATTACTGGTCATCCCTATAAGTTTACCAATCCTATTGCAGGAAAAACAGGAACAAGCCAAAACCAATCCGATGGATGGTTTATGGGAATTGTACCTAATCTAGCAACTGGAGTTTGGGTTGGCGCAGATGATAGAGCAGTACATTTTCCAGATGTTTCTCGTGGTCAAGGTGCTTCAATGGCATTACCAATTTGGGCTTTGTATTATAAAAGTTTGTATGCAGATAAATCTTTGCATGTAAGCGATAAAGAATTCACCAAACCTCCTAATTTATCTATTGAACTAGATTGTGATAAAACTGATGACAATTCAGATGAAAACACAAAACCTAAAGATGATGAAGACGATCCAGATGATGGATTTTAATTTATAATGAAACAAAATATGAATCCTATTTGGAAACCTTCTAAAAAAGAAATAAACAACACACATATTTATCAAATGATGCAAAGACATCAAATAGATAATTATCACGATTTCTGGAAATGGTCTGTAAACAGTAAAGAACAATTCCTATATGAAACTATCCAAAATCTAGGTATTGTATTTCAAAAAAGATTCAATAAAATTTACGATTTATCTAATGGTGTTGAACAACCAAAATGGTTACCAAATGCTACCTTAAATATAGTTGATTCATGTTTTCAAAATAAAGATGATGCCTTAGCTGTTATTTATCAAGAAGAAGGAAAAACCATTCAAAAAGTTACTCAAAAACAACTATTACAATTAGTTAATAAAATTGCAAATAGTTTAAGAAGTTTAGGTGTTAAAAAAGGAGATTCTATTGCCATTGATATGCCAATGACTTTGGAAGCTGTTGCTATTTATTTAGCAGGAATTAAAGCAGGAAATCCAATAGTTACCATTGCAGATAGCTTTACACCAAACGAAATTGCAGTCCGTTTAAAAATTGCACAACCTAAAGTCGTTTTTACCCAAGATGTTATTCATAGAGCAGGAAAAACATTGCCTCTATATACCAAAGTCCTTGAAGCTGGAGCAGAACATATTGTGGTTATTGAGACGGAAGATGGAAGACGAGAGAAGACCGAAGACGGAAGACCGAAGACGGAAGACAGGAGAAGATCGAAGACCGAAGACAGGAGAAGACCGAAGACTGAAGACCGAAGACTGAAGGAAGACCAATCCAAAACAACAAAATGGACAGATTTCCTTCAAGAAAACAATCAATTTAATAGTGAAATTCAAACTCCTGAAGAGGTTATTACTATCCTTTTTTCTTCTGGAACAACTGGTGAGCCAAAGGCAATTCCGTGGAATCACACTACGCCAATAAAAGGAGCGTTAGACGGTTATTATCATCACAATATTCATAAAAACGATGTAGTTTGTTGGCCAACAAACCTAGGATGGATGATGGGTCCATGGCTTGTATTTGCAGCGCTTATCAATAAAGCGAGTATAGCGTTGTATTATGGAGCTCCAATTGGAAAAGAATTTGGCGAGTTTGTAAGCAATGCCAAAGTAACCATGCTTGGTTTAGTGCCAAGTATAGTAAAACATTGGAAAAATACACAATGTATGGAAGGCTTAGACTGGTCTAGCATCAACTGTTTTAGCTCAACTGGCGAAGTTTCTAATCCAGAAGAATACACTTATTTATCCAATTTAGCCAACGGAAAACCCATTATTGAATACTGTGGAGGAACAGAAATTGGTGGTGGTTATGTAACAAGTACTTTAGTGCAAGATAATGTGCCAAGCGTATTTACAACCCAAGCTTTAGGAACTGAATTTGTACTATTAGACGAGCATAATAATCCTAGTGATGAAGGCGAATTGTTTTTAATTCCACCTATTTTAGGACTATCAAATACCTTGTTAAATAGAAATCATCACAAAGTATATTTTGAAGGAACACCTACTTATAAAGGCAAAACGTTAAGACGTCATGGCGATAGATTGATTAAACTAGAAAACAATTATTACAAAGCACAAGGAAGAACCGATGATGCGATGAACCTTGGCGGAATTAAAGTGAGTTCCATTCAAATTGAAGCCATTATTAATACGTTAGTTTTTATCAAAGAATCTGCAGCAGTTGCCATTTCTCCAAAAGGTGGAGGACCAAGCGTCTTGGTTATTTATTATGTTGAAAAAAATACGGACTTTACCAATGAAGAGCGTTTAAAACAAGCGCAAAATAGTATCAGAAAACAACTCAATCCTTTATTTAAAGTAACAGAACTCATCAAAAAAGAAGTTTTACCTAGAACCGCTTCTGGAAAAATAATGCGAAAAAATTTGAGAAAAGAATACGAAAGCCTTTAACTAACATTCTTTAATCCAACAGTCAAAAAAATGAAAATAATATCCTATAACGTTAACGGAATACGAGCTGCCTTAAAAAAAGGCTTTATTGATTGGTTAAAAGCTGCTAATCCAGATGTATTATGTCTTCAAGAAATTAAAGCCAATAAAGAACAATTTGACACTTCTGTTTTTGAGGAAATTGGTTACAAATACCAATATTGGCATTCCGCACAAAAAAAAGGATATAGCGGAACAGCCATTTTATCTAAAATAAAACCTAATCACGTAGAGTTTGAAACAGGAATTGAATTAGCAGACCATGAAGGGCGAGTTTTAAGAGCCGATTTTAATGGTGTTTCTGTAATTAGCTTATACCTTCCATCAGGAACAAATGCTTTAAGATTGGATTTAAAATTCGACTTTATGGATGATTTTCAAGAATACATCCATCAATTAAAAAAAGACATTCCTAACTTGGTTATTTGTGGAGATTACAATATTTGTCATCAAGAAATTGATATTCACAACCCAAAAGGTTTATCAAAAACATCAGGATTTCTACCAGAAGAACGCCAATGGATAGGTGGTTTTATTCAAAACGGTTTTATTGATAGTTTCCGCTTTTTTAATTCAGAACCTCATCAATATTCTTGGTGGAGTTACAGAGCAAATGCCAGAAATAACAATAAAGGATGGCGTTTAGATTACTGTATGGTAAGTAAAACACTAGAAAATAAATTAAAAAGAGCCTACATTTTACAAGAGGCAAGACATTCAGACCATTGTCCTGTTGTAGTTGAACTGGATTTGTAATGTGTTTTGTTAAAAGAAATTATTAAAGGCATCCTTTACAAAAACCAAAGAAAATATTGGATGACTAATCCAGTCTTTTTTTATTATATTTGAAATTCAATAAATAGAAATGAAATTATCACAAGTTAAAAATATTTCAGGTATAAAAAACCTAGAATTACTAGCAAAACAAGTAGTTGAGGGATTTATTACAGGAATGCATAAAAGTCCGTTTCATGGTTTTTCCGTTGAATTTGCCGAACATAGATTATACAATAAAGGAGAAAGTACCAAGCATATAGATTGGAAATTATTTGCAAAAACAGATAAGCTATTTGTAAAACGATACGAGGAAGAAACCAATTTAAGAGCACATATTATTATAGACAATTCGGCTTCAATGCATTATCCTGAAGTTAAAAATCAGCAAATTAACCATTTTAACAAAATTGGTTTTTCAACAATAGCAGCTGCATCTTTAATAGAAATTTTAAAAAAGCAACGAGATGCTTATGGTTTAAGTATATATTCTCAAACCGAAGAATATTATGCACCTGCAAAAGGAAGTGATCGTCATCAACGTATGTTGTTAGATCATTTAGAGCAAAAATTAGCCAATACACCAAAAAAATCAACCGATACCTATAAAGTATTGCATGAAATTGCTGAAAAAATTCATCGTAGATCACTTATTTTTCTTTTTACTGATATGTTTCAAGTAGATAAGAATGAAGAAGAACTATTCCAAGCACTCAGACATCTAAAATACAACAAACACGAGTTGGTTTTATTCCATACTTTTGATAAAAAACACGAAATAGACTTTAATTTTAATAATAATCCTAAAAAATTTATTGATGTAGAAACAGGAGATTCTATAAATTTATATGCAGAACAAGTGCAAGAAAATTATAAAAAAGAAGTTCAAAAATATTTTAATAATTTAAAATTGAAATGTTTACAATACCAAATAGATTATGTGCCTGTAGATATTAATCAAGGCTTTGAACAAATACTTATTTCGTATTTAATTAGCCGAAAAAGATTTTTATAAAAAAAGCAAAAAAAGTTTTGCAGATATAAAAAACCCGTTTATATTTGCAACCGCTAAAAGCAACGGTTTGGTAGTTCAGCTGGTTAGAATGCCTGCCTGTCACGCAGGAGGTCGCGGGTTCGAGTCCCGTCCAGACCGCTTTAGAGAGAAGAATAGATCCCGCTTTTGCGGGATTAATTCGATTAATCAATCCATAAGGATTGAAACCTCATTAAGATAGTTGTGTTGTTTTTAGAGTTTTTCAATTTAAAACTCTAAGGCTTAGTAAATTAGCCGATGAAGAACCTCAGTTTTAACTGCGGTTTTTTTGGTTTTATATAGTGCTTGTGCCAACAAAAGAGATTGCTAAGTTTCAAAATGCAACATTTTTTTCGAAATTGAAAAAATTATTGTAAATATGCACAAACATATTATCCTAAAAAGTTTTTATTAAATCACACTATACCCAAAAATAAATCTGTGTAAATCCGTATAATCCGCCTTATCTGTGTTTCTATTTTACACCTATTACACTTTAATTATAACACAGATTGTGCAGATTTACTCAGATTTATTATTTCCACAGAAGCCTCATTTTTCTATAGACAATGTACAGAAAAACAAAAATATTTATTTTTAACAGGTAACAATTCTTTTAATTGATTGATATATAAGAAACCTATTAAAATCAATTAAAAAAATAATCTAAATTAACCGTTAATCGAACCAACTAAGCAGTTTATC
>CAZYKN010000040.1:1947-9962 GCA_964648135.1 uncultured Flavobacteriaceae bacterium | reverse complement strand
ATTTGCAATACAAAAAACAAAACATGGCATTTAAAAGAATTTTATTAAAATTAAGTGGCGAAGCCTTAATGGGTGAACAGCAATATGGCATTGACCCAATTCGTTTAAAAGAATACGCGCAAGAGATTAAAAAAGTAACACAATTAGGTATTGAAGTTGCCATTGTAATTGGTGGTGGAAATATTTTTAGAGGTTTATCTGGTGCAAGTCAAGGAATGGACAGAGTGCAAGGCGACCACATGGGAATGCTCGCAACGGTAATTAACGGATTAGCATTGCAGAGTGCTTTAGAAGTTGAAGATGTTCCTACCAGACTACAAACTGCCATCAAAATTAATGAAGTAGCAGAGCCTTTTATTCGTAGAAAAGCCATGAGACACCTAGAAAAAGGAAGAGTGGTTATTTTTGGAGGAGGAACTGGAAATCCGTATTTTACAACCGATTCTGCTGCTGTTCTTAGAGCCATTGAAATTGAAGCTGATGTTATTTTAAAAGGAACTCGTGTAGATGGTATTTACACTTCAGATCCAGAAAAAAATAAAGATGCTATAAAATTTGATAATATCTCTTTTGCAGATGTGCTTTCTAAAGGATTAAAAGTGATGGATACCACCGCTTTTACACTAAGCCAAGAAAACAAACTGCCTATTATTGTATTTGATATGAATACCAAAGGAAATTTGTTAAAATTATTATCAGGAGAAAAAATTGGAACGATTGTTGAATAAATCATAAAAAACAAATTTATCATGAACGAAGAAGTTGATTTTATAATAGAAAATTGCAAAGACGAAATGCAACATTCTGTGGAGCATTTAAAAAACGAATTTATTAATATAAGAGCAGGTAAAGCCTCACCAAATATGCTAAAAGGCGTTATGGTAGATTATTATGGTTCAGTTACTCCATTAAGCCAAGTTTCTAATGTAAACACTCCAGATGCACAAACCATTACCGTGCAACCTTGGGAAAAAAGTATGCTGTCTGAAATTGAGAAAGCCATAATGAACGCAAACTTAGGTTTTAATCCAATGAATAACGGAGAAAGCATTATTATAAACGTTCCTGCGCTTACAGAAGAAAGACGTAAAGAATTAGCAAAAAGAGCTAAAGCTGAAGCTGAAAATGCCAAAGTTGGTGTAAGAAACCACAGAAAAGAAGCCAATAACGAAATTAAAAAATTAGATATTTCTGAAGATTTAATGAAAAATTCTGAGGAAACAGTACAAAATTTAACCAATAAATACAGCAAAATAATTGACGAGCTATTCCATACCAAAGAAGCTGAAATCATGAAAGTTTAATTTACTTATGAAAAAGATTTTATGTTTCTTTTTGCTCATTACAATTACCAATGGCTTTTCTCAAAAAGATCCAAATATATACGATTTTTTTGGTGGAAAAACTTTTGGAAATAATGCCGTATTCTTTAGATTAGTTTTTCAAATAAATAATGGAAATGTTAATGGATATATGTTTACTGATGAACAAGGAAGTCAAGAAACTAAATCTATTATAAAAGGAAAATTTAACTACAAAACCAAACGAATTTCTTTTATTGAAACTCGTAAGTTACTCTCTAGAGTTTCGACAAAATTTGAAAATAGTTGCTATTTAGAAGGAAACCTTTCTTTAGAATTGAACCCTAAAATAAGCAAACTTAAAGGGTTATTTATAGAACAAACTGTTGCAAAAGAAAAATGCTTTAACGGAAAAATAAATCTTATTAGCCTAGATGCTTACAAACAGCTTACAGCCGAAATTAAAAAAGAAAAAATCGATATTGTAAAACCAATTAAACAAATAAAAGACACTATTAAAGAACCTGTTACAATACTTCCTGCTTTTGAAACAGATAGAAAAACAACCATAAAAGATGACGAAGAAGTGATTGTTTATTGGGAATCTAAAATTCTTAAATTGTCTGTTTGGGACGATATGAAAGAAGATGGAGATAAAATTAGCATTCAACTCAATGACAAACCTATTTTAGACCATTTTGAGCTTAAAAACACACACAAAGACGTTGAACTTGACTTAATAAAAGGAGAAAATATTTTAATAATAACCGCAAACAATACAGGAACACTAGCAAACAATACCGCAAGAGTAGATTTGTTTGACAACGAATTAAAACATCAAATAATCACAGAATTAAAAGTAAACAAATCTGTAAAAATTATCATAAAAAAACAATAAACACTATGAAGACACTAACAACACTATTTATCGCTTTTACATTTACCCATTTTGTATTTGCTCAAAATTATTCATTTATTTCCAAAGATTTACACAAAATGGAAGATAAAGAGCTTATGGACAATCAAGTGCAATTGTCTGAAGATACTTTAATGTTTGACGAAAAAGGAAACACAATTGCTCCAGGACAAATAAACGATTTAATGTCTAGTGGAAATTTTATTCCTTTAGTTTACGGAGATAAAAATCACAAAGCAAAAGCACTCGTTTTTAGAAAAGCTACAGCCGAAGAAAAAAAAGCCATGCAAGATGCCATGCGAAACCAAGATCCAAATGCTAATTTTGTTCCAGGTCAAAAAGCAAAAGATTTTACAGCGTATGATATAGATGGCAACATTGTAAAACTAGAAGATTTTAAAGGAAAAATAGTGGTACTAAATTTTTGGTTTCCACAATGTCAACCTTGTGTAATGGAAATGCCTGAACTCAATAAATTAGCTGCTAAATACAAAAAAGATATCGTATTTTTAAGCGTAACTTTTGAAAAGAAAGCATTAGTCAAAGAATTTCTCTCAAATAGAACATTCAAGTACAGACACATTGTAGAAAATGAAGATATTATTAACGAATATCAGGTTGTTGGTTTCCCAACACATATATTAATTGATAAAAAAGGAGAAATTGTAATGCGTAAAGTAGGCAACTTTGTAAAAGAATTAGATCAGAAAATAGCCTTACTTATTAAACAATAAATGAGTAAATAAAAAGTTTTAAACATGTTCACTAGCTGAGCATGTTTTTTTATATTATGAAAAAAGTTTTTATCTTTTTAGCTTTATCCTTTTATGGTTTTTTGTTTTCTCAAACAACAAAACAGTCCTTAAATGCACATCAAATAATTAATAAAGTTTTTTTTTATAAACATAATAACGCTAGTAAACTTCATTATAAATCTTTTGAATACAACAATTACAGTAAAATAATATTTAGTGCTTATGACAGTTTAATTCCAAATAAAATTGGATATATTACAGATTATAGACTTAAATCATTCCTTAAAACAAGATATGATTCCACTGCTTATAAATTTAAACAAGAAATAAAAAACAAGCATTTTTTTGTAGCTGAAAAAATTGCTAAAATGCAATATAGTCATCACAGAGAAAAAGAAAAAATATTGGCTGTAAAAATGGCAGGTTTTAAAGAACCTATTTATGAATTTATTACCTTAGGTGTTACAAAAATAGATTTTTACAATAATAAATTAGTCCTTTTTGGTACAAGTTATGTAAGTCCCTTAGCAAAAAAAGGCTGGAAAAATTATCAATATCAACTTATTGATTTTAATGATGAGCAATATGTCATCCATTTTAAATCAAAAAAAAGAAAAAAATCTAAAGGTTTAGAAGGCAATTTATTTATTGATAAAACCTCTTTTGCACTAACAAAAGTAAAAGCAAATATCTACGGAAAAATTAGCGTAAACATCACACAAAATTTTAAGTACTTACCTTCTTTTAAGCATTGGTTTGTAGATGATACAAAAATTTTATTAACCAAAGGCACATCAAAGGCAAGCATTAAAGCGTTTAGAGTACTCATTGGTTTTAGACCTAAATATTCTGTAAGTAAATTTAATCCAGAAGAGGTGAGCTATATTCAAATCGAATCAAAAAATGATTCTATAAAAATCAATAAACCCATTCGCATAAAAAGAAATGATTATGCCATTAGTATTGATAAAAAAGCCATTCAAAGAAAATCTGTCTATTGGAATAACACAATAGAAACTCCAAAGGACAAACAAACTTATCAGTTTTTAGATAGTGTGGTTAAAGCACGTAATATTGAGAATAAACTTATCGTATTGAGAAAATTTTCCAAAGGAAAGTTTGGTACTAAATTATTTGATATTGATTTAGGTCAATTAGCTACTTTCAACAATCACGAAGGTTTTAGATTGGGAATTGGAGGAAGTACAAATGATTATTTATCATCAAAATTTAGACTAAACGGATATGCTGCTTACGGCAATAAAGACAAAAAAATAAAATATAAATACGGAATTGATTTCTTGCTCAAAAAAGAATCTAATGCTTGGATTGGCGGAAGCTATACCAATGATTTATTTGAATCTGCCAAACCACGCTTACTTTTTAAAGAGCCTAATTTTGCTTTGATAAACCCAAGAAATACCAACATCAGTTTATTTTATAAATTCAAAGAAACAGAGTTTCATATAAATCATGACATTGCACCAAATTTTATAACCAAATCTCAAATAAGTTCGGGTTTTTACCAAAATCAATTTGATTATAGTTTTATAAGCAGAACAAAACTTTTACATGAATACAAACTTACCAATTTGTCATTTGCATTTGAATGGACACCATTTAGTACATATATGGAAACTCCAAGAGGCAAGTTTTCTGTAAAAAAAGGAACTACACAAATCAATGCAGAAATTACCAAAAGTTTTGATAATATCTTAGCAGGCGATTTTAGTTTTACACAAGTCAATTTAAAATTACATCATAAAATTAAGACCATTAAAAGTGGTTCAACAGAATTTTTATTAAAAGCAGGTTATACTTTTGGAGAAGCTCCTTTTTCGCATTTATATAACCACATTCCTAATAATACTTTATCACAACCTTGGCGAACAAGAATAAATTTAGCAGGTACAAATGCTTTTGAAACTATGTTGTTTAATGAATTTATATCAGATAAATACGCTTCTATTCAAATACGTCAAAATTTTGAAAAATTTAGAATAGGAAAAAAATTCAAACCAAAATTGAGTTTTATTACGCGTTATGTTATAGGTGATATTAAAAACCCAATAAATCACCAAGGCGTTCATTTTAAATCTGTTAAAAAAGGTTATATTGAATCTGGTTTGGTGTTAAATCAGTTATTATACGGTATTGGTATAAGTAGTTTTTACAGATATGGAGCTTATCAATTTGATAATTTTAAAGACAATATCACTTTAAAAATAACCTATGTAATTGACTTATTTTAGATGAATTTTAAATTATTTGGAATTATACCTATTTTTTATTGCAAAGATGTAAAAGATGAAAAGTTGTGAAATGGATAGTGTAATAATATGCGCTAAATAATCTTTGGATGCAGAAAGATTTGTAAATTGTTAATAACAAATCTTAAAAACCAATCATTAAAAAGTATTAAAATTATATTTTTGTGATTGAGGAAAAGATTCTGAAACAAGTTCAGAATGACGGAAAGACGAAAAAACAAAGTATCTTCTCATATAGAAGACAGAAGGCAAGTTTATATGGAACAATTTATAGTATCAGCAAGAAAATACAGACCGCAGCAATTTGCTGACGTGGTTGGGCAACAAGCCATAACCAATACGCTTGAGCATGCTATAAAATCAAACCATTTAGCACAAGCCTTGCTATTTACTGGTCCAAGAGGTGTTGGAAAAACAACTTGTGCCAGAATTTTAGCCAAGCGTATTAACGAAGAAAGTATGGGTAAAATAAGTGAAGATGAAGACTTTGCCTATAATATTTTTGAACTAGATGCTGCTTCAAACAATTCTGTTGATGATATAAGAATGCTTACCGAGCAAGTTAGAATTCCGCCTCAAATTGGCAAATATAAAGTCTATATTATTGATGAGGTACACATGTTGTCTTCTGCTGCTTTTAATGCCTTTTTAAAAACCTTAGAAGAACCACCAGCTCACGCAATTTTTATCTTAGCAACAACGGAGAAACATAAAATTATTCCAACCATTTTATCTCGTTGTCAGATATTTGATTTTAAACGCATTGGCGTTTTAGACATTAAAAATTATTTGCATAAAATAGCTAAAGATGAAGAGATTACTGCCGAAGATGATGCGCTACACATCATCGCTCAAAAAGCAGATGGTGCTTTGCGTGATGCCTTATCTATTTTTGATAGAGTAGTCAGTTTTTGTGGAAAAAATTTAACTCGTGAAGCTGTTACCGAAAATCTAAACGTTTTAGATTACGAAGCGTATTTTAATATCACTAATTTAATTTTAAATAATAATATTCCTAACCTACTTTTAGCTTATAATGATATTTTAGCCAAAGGTTTTGATGGTCATCATTTTATTGTTGGATTAGCCTCGCATTTTAGAGATTTATTGGTTGCTAAAGATAAAGAAACATCGGTTTTATTAGAAGTTGGCGATAAAACTAAAAAACAATATTTAGAACAAGCTTTAAAAACTGACATCCGTTTTTTAATTAAAGGAATTGACCTTGCAAATACCTGCGATTTACAATACAGAACAAGTAAAAATCAGCGTTTATTAGTAGAACTCTGTTTAATGCAATTAGCATCAATTACTTTTAATGCAGATTCGTCAGCAGACAAAAAAAAAAGTCCCGTAACTACATAATTCCTGCTTCTCATTTTAAAGCACAACTTGTTGAGGAGAAGATAGATGTTTCTTTAGAGAAAAAAGAAAATAGAGAAGAGAACAAAGAGAGAAGAGAAGAAAAGAAGGAAAAGCGAGAAGATAACAAAGACAAGAGAGAAGAGAAAAGAGCGCTAAAAAATGAGCAACCTCGTCGTCATTCTGCTTTATCACTTAAAAGTTTAACGGAAGAATTGGTTTCTACTAAAAAGAAAAAAGAAGTAAAAATTGATTATAATAGTCTGCCTAGCAATCCGTTTACAACAGCAAGACTTCAAGAATTATGGAAAGAAAGCATTAATACTTACCACAGAAAAGGAGAAAAATTATTAGCATCATTAATGAGTAGTTGTCTTCCAATTTCTGAAGGTAATCTACTAAAAATGGAAGCTCCAAATAAATTAATAAAAGCGGATTTAGAAAATGCCAAGCCAAAAATTTTAGGCGTACTAAAAAAAGAACTCCAAAATTACAAAATTGACTTTGATATTTTTGTAAATGAAAAAATTGAAAAAAAATTCGCTTATACTCCTCAAGAAAAATACGAATATCTCAAAGATAAAAACGAGCTACTAAGCATATTAAAAGCTAAATTTAATTTAGATGTTTAATTTTTGAATTTCCGTATAAATGGTTTTATTTCTCACAGATAACGCAGCTATTTTAACTTAGTAAATATCTAACTCATCAATATAAGCAATGCTATCACAAATTTTTACGTGCAATGTTGCTTTTTTATGATTTACTTTTCCGTCAATCCAATATTTTCTGCATGGTTTATTTTTAACCTGACTTTTAGAAAAATTTATATTTCCATTTAAAAGAAAAAAATTGATGGCAGTACTATCAATCACTTTAGTTTTAATGAGTTCGTTTATTTGTGGTGTATATTCAATATTTTTCTGACGAATAATATTTAAAATGCGTTCATTAGGAAACCAATTACATCTTGATTTTTTTCCATTTAAAAAAAATACTAACAGCACAATACCCATCGCAAAGCCACTTCCGTAAAGTTTAAACCGATGTAATAATTCCTTATCAATTTTCATTATTGGTATTTTAAATAAAAATCAAAAATACTCTTAAATTTTGATGTAGCTTGGTTTTTAAAAAATAAAATAACGTTTTTTTAAACACATAGGAACATAGAAAATAAATATTCGTATAAATCCATGAAAATTGGTATAATCTGTAAAAATCTTAACCACAATCAATTCGTGTAAATTAGTGCAATTCGTGGCTGAAATCTGCATTATCCATAACATCCATATTTTCATAAACATAGAGTTATCCACACAGTTCTGCGAAAATCTGCGTAATCTGCGGGAAACAAAACACATAGTAATCTGTGAAAATCTTAACCGCAATTAATTCGTGTAAATTAGTG
>CAZYKN010000040.1:0-1847 GCA_964648135.1 uncultured Flavobacteriaceae bacterium | reverse complement strand
AAACACATAGTAATCTGTGAAAATCTTAACCGCAATTAATTCGTGTAAATTAGTGTAATTCGTGGCTGAAATCTGCATTATCCATAACATCCATATTTTCATAAACATAGAGTTATCCACACAGTTCTGCGAAAATCTGCGTAATCTGCGGGAAACAAAACACATAGTAATCTGTGAAAATCTTAACCGCAATTAATTCGTGTAAATTAGTGTAATTCGTGGCTACCAACCAACCCTAAACTCACTAAAAAAGCAACAAGCCAATATCTCTAAAAGGTAAATTAAACCAATCTGCAACGGATTTATTCGTCAGAATTCCATGATAAAAATACATTCCTTTTTGTAAACTTTTATCAAAACGAGAAGCATTTTCAACACCTCCTTCTTCACCAATACTCAATAAATACGGAGTAAAAATATTACTGATAGACAAAGAGGCAGTTCTAGCATATCTCGAAGGAATATTAGGTACACAATAATGAATTACATCGTGTTTTCTAAAAGTAGGTTTACTATGTGTTGTTATTTCGGAAGTTTCAAAACATCCTCCTCTATCAATACTCACATCAACAATTACGCTACCTTCACGCATTTGTTCTACCATAGTTTCAGTAATTAAAATAGGTGATCTATTTTTTCCTCTAACTGCTCCAATAGCAACATGACATCTCTTTAACGCTTTTTGTAAGGTTTTTGGCTGAATGGTTGATGTATAAATTGTTCGTCCCAAATTATGCTGTAACTGTCGTAATTTACTAATTGAATTATCAAAAATTTTAACATTTGCTCCTAATCCAATAGCAGATCTTGCTGCAAATTCACCAACTGTTCCTGCGCCAATAATCACCACTTCTAAAGGCGGAACACCACTAATATTTCCTAATAACCATCCATTACCGTTATTGTCTTTATTTAATAATTCTGATGCTATTAAGACTGAAGCAATTCCTGCAATTTCACTTAATGATTTAACAATAGGATAAATTCCGTGTTCATCTTTAATAAAATCAAAAGCAATGGCTGTAATTCGTTTTTTAGCCAAGGCTTCAAAATATTCCTTTTTTTGAGTCTTTAATTGCAAAGCAGATATTAAAGTGCTTTGCGGATTCATCAATTCAATCTCATTTAAAGAAGGTGGTTCTACCTTTAAAACAATATTACAAGCAAAAACATCTTCATTAGAATAGGCAATTTTTGCTCCTGCATCAGAATATTGTTGGTCAGAAAAACTTGACTGTACTCCTGCTCCAGTTTCAACAACAACTCGATGACCGTGATTTGTAAGTGCTGCAACAGCATCTGGCGTTAAACAAACTCGCTTCTCCTCTAGCCTAGTTTCTTTAGGTATTCCTATAAAAAGCGCTCCTTTTTTTCGTTGAACTTCAAGCATTTCAGGTTTTGGTAATAAATCTTCTTTGCTAAACGGACTGAATTGCTGGCTCATTATAAATTATTTTGATGCGATAAATTTAAGGAAAAAAATTGAATCTAAATCCTATTGATTAAATTAAAGTAAAGTTACTATCTTTGACCCTTTAAAATATGAACAATGCAAGCACTTAAAATTCAAAATACACTTTCTGGAAAAAAAGAATTATTTAAACCAATAACCGAAGGCTTTGTAGGAATGTATGTTTGTGGTCCAACGGTATATAGCAACGTACACTTAGGAAATTTAAGAACTTTTATGAGTTTTGATATGGTATATCGCTACTTATTGCATTTAGGATATAAAGTACGCTACGTTAGAAACATTACCGATGCTGGTCATTTAACAGATGATCATTCCGAAGATAAAATTTCTACTAAAGCACGTTTAGAAAAATTAGAACCTATGGAAATCGTAC
>CAZYKN010000039.1:0-10080 GCA_964648135.1 uncultured Flavobacteriaceae bacterium | reverse complement strand
GAATTTGATCTAAAGAATCAATCATTTTTATGGATTGCAAATCTAATAACTGACCGTTCAAATCTGCCAATTCAATAGAATCTAAATATCTTTTATTCTTAAACTCAGACAATTTTTGATCCATGATAATTTTCTGTTGCTCTTTATTTTGATTTAAATAATTAACCAACAGGTATGCAATTGCTCCAAAAAGAAGGAGTAATAATGCGTAAAGTAAATAATTGGATTTCTTTTTTGGTTTTTCTTCAACATAAGCAACAAACTCTTCCGCTTTTTCTTTAACTTCTTTATTACTTGAAATTGTAGGTTTTGATTGATTAACATGCACTGCTGTGGCAACCGTTTTTGGTGGAGGAATAATTACTTTTTGTTTATCCTCTACTTTTTTATTTACTGAAAGACTTGTATCACTTTTAACAATTTCTTTTAATGATTCAATCTTAGCTATTTTCTTCTCAACTTTTACAGGCTCTTCTACAATTTTTTTTGCAGTACTACTTTCAGTTATTTTAGCTGCTTTATTACTTAACTCTTTCTTTATATTTTCAATTGGAGCATTAGAGTCTTCATTTACATTTTCAATTGTAGCACTAGAATCTTCATCTACATCTTCTATTTCATCAGAAATTTCAAAAACTAAATCATTTTTTTCTTCAACTCTTTCTGTTTTTTTATCAACAATAATAGAGTTGTCTTCTACTAGATTTATTTCTTCTTTAATTGACTCACTATCAATATTTTCACTTTCAGATTGTGAATCAGTTTTTGTTTTTTCAATTGCTGCCAATTTTTTTTCTAAATCTTCTCTAATTTGTTCTATCTTAGATTTAGCATTTTGATTTTTATCGTTTTGATCACTCATCTTAATAATTGTTTGTTAAATTTATTGATGCTAGGCAAATATATAATTATTTTTATTTCTATTGTAACTATTCACTCTCTTTTTCTCGCAAAGGCGCAAAGACGTCAAATTGTAAGTGAAAAATATAAAAAAATAGTTTCCAATTATCAAAAAATAAATTATGATAGAAAATGATATCATCCTATAAATAAAAATTACATTCAACTTAGCGTCTTTGCGCCTTTGCGAGAGTTTTATTTTTGTATTCTTTGAGAGAAATTAATAGCTGAATAGGTATTGTATATCATTAAAAATCATCGCATAACTTTTCGCAAAATCCCTAAAACGCCTCTAATAAATGTAGCACTTGTAACCACTTTTAGAATTGGGTTCATTCGTGTACTTTTTCTAGTTGTCTTTTTTTTCTTCTTTTTCTCTTCCTCTTTCTCTTGTTTTTCCTTTTGTTCGTAGGCTTTATCAATTTTTTTATTTAAAATTTCATAAGCACTTTCTCTATCAATTTCTTCAGTATATTTTTGATAAATTCTAGAATTATTAATGACTTGCTTAATTTCTTTTGGTGTTAAAATATCCATCCTACTCATAGGTGCTCTTAGCATGGTTCTTACCAATGGTGTTGGAATTCCTTTTTCGCTTAGTCCAGAAACTAAGGCTTCTCCAATTCCTAATTGCGTTAATACTGTTGCTGTATCATAATACTTAGAATCTGGATAATTTTGTGCTGCTAACTTTATTGCCTTTCTATCATTTGCTGTAAAAGCTCGTAAAGCATGTTGAATTTTTAATCCTAATTGAGATAAAACATCGCTTGGAATATCTTTAGGATTTTGAGTTACAAAATAAATACCAACACCTTTTGAACGTATTAATTTTACAATACTTTCAATCTGACTTAACAATGCTTTTGATGCTTCTTTAAAAATAAGGTGTGCTTCATCAATAAATAAGACTAATTCTGGTCTTCCACTATCGCCTTGTTCTGGCAAAGTTTCATATATTTCAGCTAAAAGCTGTAACATAAAGGTTGAAAATAATTTGGGTTTATCTTGAATATCTGTTAATCTTAAAACGGAAATAATTCCTCTTCCATTCTCATCTAAACGCATTAAATCATCAACTTCAAAAGAGCGTTCACCAAAGAACAAATCACCTCCTTGTTGCTCAATTTCTACAATTTTTCTTAAAATAGAACCTGTTGAAGCTGTTGAAATTCTTCCATAACTGGCTTCTAATTCTTTTTTTCCTTCGCTTGTAGCGTATTGCAAAATTTTCTTAAAGTCTTTTAAGTCTAATAATGGCAATTTATTATCATCACAATACTTAAATAAAACGGCAACTATACCACTTTGAGTTTCAGATAAATCTAAAATTCTTGATAATAAAGTTGGTCCAAACTCAGCTACTGTTGCACGCATTCTTGTTCCGTCTTGCTCTGAAATAGTTAAAATTTCTATTGGAAAACTTGAAGCTTCAAACGGAAAACCAATTTTAGCATGACGCTCATCAATTTTTGGATGACCAGCACTTGGCTGTGCTAAACCACTTAAATCTCCTTTAACATCCATTAGTAGTACAGGAACTCCTGCATTAGATAAATTTTCTGCAAATACTTGTAGTGTTTTGGTTTTACCAGTACCTGTTGCTCCTGCAATTAATCCATGACGGTTTATTGTTTTTAATGGTAATTTCACAAAAGCATTGGTTATGGTTTCTTCACCTAACATAGCTGCTCCTAAATTGATAAAATCTCCTTTTGTTTTATAACCTTCTTCTATATATTTAAAAAATTCTTCTTTGTTTGTCATTTTATTAAAGTCGCTTTAAATTTATTTTTTTTGACTATTGCTGTTTATCGCTTTAAAACATCAATAAATTACTTAATTTGTTATGGCGCAATTTACAAAAAAGAATTAAAAAATTATGAAACTTTTTTATTGAGCTCAATTATAATATTTCCTTTGCTTAACTAATACCAAAATGAAATAATAAACAGAAAAACACAATTCTAAACTAGACACTAATCATCCCTAAATCACACCCTTAGCCTTAAACTCTAAATATTTATTAATCACATTTACCGTTAAATTACCTGGTTTGGTTAAGATAGTATATACACCTCTACGTTTTAATTCTTTTACAATTAAACGTTTTTCATACCTAAATTTTTCGGCAATGGTTTTGTTGTAAATATCTTTAATTTCTTCTGATGGATTGTTAATGAGCTCTTCCAATTCTGTATTGACAAAGAAAATAACAACCAACACATGATTTTTTGCAATTCCTTGTAAATAGGCTAATTGCCTATCTAAACCATCTAGTGTTTCAAAATTTGTATATAAAAAGAGTAAACTACGTTGCTTTATATTTTGCTTTAAATCTGCATATAAACGACTGTAATCGGTTTCTTTAAAGTCCGTTTTTACATTGTAAAGCGTTTCTAAAATTAAGTTCATCTGATTTGATCTACGCTCTGCTACTACTCTATTTTCAATCTTTTGAGAAAAACAAAACATTCCAGCTTTATCGTGTTTTTTTATCGTTACATTACTCATTACTAAAGTGGAATTGATTGCGTAATCTAACAAACTCAATCCGTTAAAAGGCATTTTCATTACTCTACCTTTGTCTATTATGGAGTAAATTGGTTGCGATTTTTCATCTTGATATTGGTTAATCATCAACTGATTTTTCTTTGCGGTTGCTTTCCAATTAATATTTCTGATATCATCACCTAAAACATATTCTTTAATCTGCTCAAACTCCATAGTTTGACCTATTTTACGAATTTTTTTAATTCCGTATTCATTGCGATAAGCCATTGCCATTAAATCGAATTTTTTGAGTTGCAAAAAAGACGGATAGGTCATTACCATAGCTTTATCTTGAAAATTAAAACGTCTTGACACTAATTGTAACGGACTTTGAGCATAGACAATGAGTTTCCCAAACCAATATTCTCCTCGTTCTGTAGGTCTTAATTGGTATTGAAATTCTTTATTTGATGATGCTTTAAGCTGTTGCTGAATTAAAAAATCTCGCAATTGAAACTGATTGGGAATTTCATCAATTATTTTGGCAAAAATCTTAAATGTATAGTGATTTTTAAGATGGATTTCTATGGGATTTTCATCTCCATTTGAAAATTTTTCAGGTAAAATACGCTTTGCTTGAATTCCTGTTTTAGCAAAAAATAAAATAAAAATATCTAAAAAAGTTAGAAAAACTAAAGAAAGCAATAATACTTTGGTAACACCAAATAAAACAGGAAAAAGATACGACAAAGCAAACAAGACAATAATGCTTATTGCTGCGTAAAAAAAGCGTATTTCTAGGTATAATTTTTTCATTTGTTAATGTTGAATGTTAAATTTTGAATGTTAAATTGATGTATTCAACGCAACATTCAAAATTTAACATTTATCTAGGTATCTCAATAGTTTCTATCATTTGTTTAATGACTTGTTTGCTTGTAACTCCTTCCATTTCACGTTCTGGAGTTACAATAACTCTGTGCTGTAAAACAGGAATTGCACTGCGTTTAATATCGTCTGGTGTTACAAAATCACGTCCTTGCATTGCTGCAAATGCTTTTGAGGCTTGTAAAATGGCTAAAGATGCTCTTGGTGAAGCTCCTAAATATAAAAACGGATTTTCACGTGTATTGCTAACCATTTTTGCAATGTATTGCATTAGATGTTTCTCTATTAATATTTCTTGAACTTGTTGTTGAAATTTGGCTACTTGACTTGCTGAGAGTATGCTTTTTACTACATCAGTCTGTTTATTTTCTTTTCTATTATGATGTGTTTCAATTATTTGTACTTCTTCATCTAAAGTAGGATAATCCACTTCTATTTTAAAGAGAAAACGGTCTAATTGTGCTTCTGGCAAACGATACGTCCCTTCTTGTTCAATAGGATTTTGAGTTGCTAAAACTAAAAATGGCGCTTCCATTTTATAGGTATGACCATCAATGGTGATTTGTTTTTCTTCCATTACTTCAAATAAAGCTGCTTGGGTTTTAGCAGGTGCACGGTTAATTTCATCAATTAAAATAATATTTGAAAAAATTGGACCAGATTTAAACTCAAATTCACTTGTTTTCATATTAAAAATGGAAGTTCCTAAAATATCACTTGGCATAATATCTGGTGTAAACTGAATTCTACTAAAACCTACTTTCATGGTTTTTGCCATAAGTTTTGCAGTAATCGTTTTTGCGACACCTGGAACTCCTTCAATAAGTGAATGACCATTAGATAACACAGTTGCTATCAACAAATCAATCATGTTTTTTTGACCGATGATTACTTTGTGTAATTCCGTTCTAATAGCTTCAACACCTTCTTGAAGTTCTGATAAATCAATTCGGTTTTTAAACGCTAAATTTTCTTCTGATGCGTTTGGTACTTGCTCGTTTTGTTGGTTTGTATCTTCCATTAAAGCTTTGTTTTTTTATAAAATTTGTTCAATAATTTATTCAATACTAATAGTGAATTTTCATTCAAATCACTGGTATTACTTAGGTTGACAATATAGTCAATTAATCTATTTATTTCGCCTTTATCAATGCCTGTTTTATGGTGTAAGCGTTTCTTGAAATCTGCATTCAAATTTTGAGTATCTAACAAGTAGGTATTTCTTAAATATTCTAAGAAAAAGGTTATTTTTTTATGGATAATATCATCAGGTTTACCTTCTTGATAGTATAAATTACCGATAGTTTTAGCAAAAGAGATAGAAGTATTTGGTAATTTTTCGATGATTGGTATGATTCGTTGTCGCCTTTTTGCTCTAAAAATCATAAATAAGAAAATAGCAGCTAACATACTAAACCAAGCATATTTTAAGGCTGGTTTTGATAAAATAAAGCGTAATTCTGATTTAATTTCATCGGTTTGTGCTTTGTTTCTATCATCCCAAAGTAAGGTGTTGTCTGGCACATAAGAAAGCGCATTTGCTACATAAACTGCATGATTGCTTTTTAGCAAGTGATAATTTGTAAAAGCATAGGGTTGTGTATTTAGGATAAAATTACCTTCACCAAAATTTATTTTTACAAAATTAATATGTTTATTTTCAGTATTTAACATTTTATGATAACCCAAAACGGTTGTTGAAACGGTATCTAACTTATTAAAATAAACTTCCTCTACTCCTTTGCTGTAATTGTATTTTGTTCTACTAATATTTTTATTGGCGAGTTCTAAAATAATTTCAGTTTTAACTTCATAATTATTTTGCACTTCAAAATGTAAAGTATCTTCTAAATATTTAGGAAAGGAATGACTTACCATAAAAACAGTATTCCCATTTTTAACATAATCTAGCAAATCACTACTTGACTCTTTATCTGAACTTAAATAATTGTTTAAAAAGAAATAAGTGGATTTTTTCTCATCCATAAATTGATAATTTTGGGAGAAAAATTCATAAGGTGATATATGCACATCTCTAACTTTTGAGTTATTCAATAGATTAGGCAATTCTTTGTGTAAAATATACGCTCCATAAGGTGTTTTTCTAGAAGATAAAAAAGAAGGACTCCAATCAATGGGTTTGGGTTGAATATAATCATTAACCATCATTGCAAGTAATAATGCAATGAAAATGAAAAGATATATTTTTAATGTTTTATTACCCATTTGGTTGGTCTTTTTAGTCTTTGGTCTTTAGTCTTTAGTCTTTGGTCTTTGGTCTTTAGTCTTTGGTCTTTTCTCTTAAAAATCTAAATCAAGCCAAACAATTTTTTAAAAGCTTGTTCACTGGTATCAAATTCTGGTTTTTCTATATTAAATTCGCCATACCAAGCATAATCATAAATGTATGATATGTATTGGAATTGTTTTTTTACTTTTTCCTCTTTAATTTCTTGAAAATAATCATAATTAGTTTTTTCTGAATCCCATTCAATGATTTCTTTGTTGGATAATTTCTTTAAACTCAACAAATAATAGTATCTAATTGCAGAACGATAATCGTTTTTTAACAAGGCTTCTTCTACTAATGTTTTAAAATCTGTTTCGTGAAGATTATTTTCAATGTCTGTTGCTTGTATGTTTATTTTATCTGATTTTCTTCCAAAAATCCAATTTCCATCATCGTTCACATAAGCAGAAACAATTTTAAAAATCACAAAAGCGATGAGTAAAAAGCCAAGAATTTTAAGTAGTAATGTTACTGCTCTCATTGACTCATCTGGAGTTTTTAAATCAAATAATTCTTTTAATTTTTGAGCTAACCACAGTTTAAATCGTTGCCAAGCAGAAAGTGCTTCATCTTCCGTTTTTTCGTTGTAATTAAAAGCTGCTGTTTTATACTTTTCGTGAATTTTCTTAATGGATTTTCTTACCACAAAATTATTGGATGAATCTATCTTTAAGCTATCTTTTTTATTAGAAGCATAAGTAATTCCGATAAGGAAAAAGAACAATATGTAAAGGAGTTTTTTTATAACTTAAAATTCAATTTTACCAATTTGATCAATTTCATTATTTGCTGAAATATTTTCTAATAGTTCCTTTTGAGAGAAGTATATTATTCCTTGAGTAATCTGTAAAGTAACCATAAATACTGTAAAAAAAGTGGTTACTACCAAGGTAACAGGACTAAAAAAAGCTTGTTGAAATTTTTGGATAGCTCCAAGAGGACTTCCATTATTCATATCTACAAACGAGCTAAAAACACCTGTTAATGCCATTGTAAAACCAAAAACAATAAGAATGATTAAAAACATTAGCGCTGTACTTCCTGTAATTGCCCAAAACTTCTTAGTTAGCAGAGTCCATGCATATCCAAAACAATCTGTTACTCCTTTGTTGGTAAATAAATACTCGTAAAAAGCCATTGAAAACCATACTACAAAAGCTGCATAAACTAAAAAAGGACCTACAATGGTAATCAAAGATAAAAGGAGTACAATATAAAAAACAATACCTGCTGGAATAGCTATAATTATAGACATTAGAATAAAAATGGCTATTTTGCCAGCGTTTTCTTTATAATATGCAATTATATCCATATAATTAAAATTGGTTCCACGTTCGTTATATAAAATCATATAAATACTTACAAAGGTATAGTTTACAACACTAAAAACAAGAATTAACACGAGGTATAAAAACTCCACAAGTGCAGGAAAAACAACTAACTGACCTGTGTAATAATTTTTTACAAATTGTAGAATTAAGAAAATTCCGTTAATTATAAAATAATTGGTAAAAAAATGTTTTCCGTTTTCTTTGATAAATTTAAAAGTATCAGAAAAAAATTGACTGAAATCTCTTTGTTGTAGTAATTGCATATTTATATTTTAATTAGAGTGATTATTTATTTTGTGATTTTAATTTGTTATGTACTAATTTTGGATAAAAGATATAATAAAAACTTATCGCACTTAAAGTAGTTATTATAATTCCTACAGAAAGCCAATTAGGCATTACATTGGAATATCTGGTAATATATCCTTCTAAAAAACCTGCTGCTATGGTAAACGGAAAGGTACTTATGACTATTTTTATAGAATCTCGCATTCCTTGTTTTAAAGAGTTATATCTTGATAAGGTATTTGGAAACAAGATACTCGCTCCAAGAATTAATCCTGCCATAGCTTCCACAATCATAGCAAAAATTTCCATAGAGCCGTGAATCCAAATTCCTCTTAATGATTCTGCAAAAACACCTTGTTCATAAAAAAAATACTGAAAAGAGCCCAACATTATACTGTTTTTAAATAAGATATACACTGTGCCTACACCTCCAAAAATTCCATAAATATAGGATAATAAGCCTACTTTTAAATTATTTATGGTAATCCCAATATGGCTTCCCCAATTAGAACCTGATTTATAAACTGCTAATGGATCACCTTTTGCAATATTTTCAAGCGTCATATTTACATAATAATCACCTAAAATTAAACGTACAAATTTATGATCATTTGCAGCAGATAATGCGCCAATAAGCGTAAATACTATAAAAAAGGTGAACGCATAAACTAAATATCTTCTGTAATTATAGACTATTAAAGGTACTTCGGTTTTAAAGAAATACAGCAACTCATTTTTATCTTCTTTTTTATTTTTATAAATTTTTTGAAAAGATTTGGCTGCAAGGTTGTTTAAATAAAGAATTGTTTTACTTTTGGGATAATAAGTTTGCGCATAAGACAAATCATTAATTAAATGAATGTACAGACTTGCTAATTCATCAGGATTGCTGCTTTTACTAGCAAATATTTGCCGTTCAAAGTCTAGCCATTTCTGTTTATTTTGTTTAATAAATGCTGCCTCTCTCATAGGAGAGGCGAAAATAAAAAATATATGAGTGAGTTACAAATAAATACTACACAAAATGTAAATATTCATTTTAGAGCTGCTAGTTTAGGTGAACGGATTGTTGCTTTTATAATTGATTATATTGTGATAATAGCCTATATAATAGCTGTGTTCTATATTGCAGCTAAAATGGGTTTTAGAGGTTTTGAAGACCGATGGTCAAGAATAGCAATTATTTCAATAATACTTTTACCTGCAATGCTTTACACTTTATTATCTGAAGTTTACCTAGAAGGGCAAACACTAGGAAAAAAAGTAATGAAAATTAAAGTGGTTAAGCTAGATGGTTATCAGGCTTCTTTTTTAGATTTTTTTATGCGTTGGGTTTTTAGATTGGTAGATGTTTATCTTATTGGTGGAACAGGTGCAGTTGCTATTTTAAGCATTGCCACTTCTAAAAACAGTCAGCGTTTAGGTGATATGGCATCTGGAACTGCGGTGATTAGTGTTAAAAATTTATGGAATATTAACTCCACTATTTTAGAAGAAATTGATGAAGGCTATCAAGCAACGTTCCCTTCTGTGATTAATTTAACGGATAATGATATGCGAATCATAAAAGATACTTATCGTACAGCTTTTAAAGCGAAAGATTATAAAACCATTGATAAACTACGTATTAAAGTAGAAGAAATTACTAAAACCAAAAAGGGCGAATTGCGCAATTCTGAATATTTAAAGGTGATTATGAAAGATTACACGCATTTTACACAGGATATGTAAATCTTTTTGTTTTACAATCTTCAAATTTCAAATATAGCAATGGTAGTTTAAATTTTAGGTTCTACTACAGATTTAAGGCTCAACTTGTAAATTGCGTTGATGTGAATTTATTAACCACAAAGACCACAAAGTTTCTACACAAGGTACACAAAGCTGTAT
>CAZYKN010000038.1:3556-10191 GCA_964648135.1 uncultured Flavobacteriaceae bacterium | reverse complement strand
AAGGTACAACTCCTTAGCAGGGAGCCCCGATCGACCACTCTGGCACCTCTCCAATTTTTTAATTTTGCAATGAACTTAATTTTGCGAGTGCAAAGATAACATTAGATTTAGAATATCGCAAGTTTTTTTTAATTTTATTCAGGATATTCTATTCGTAAATGGTAAATATTTTTTAACTTCCTCTTAATCACTTTTTTAATAGTCTGAATTTCTTGAAAAGTAATGTTTGCATTCATAAATTGACCATTATTCATTTGTCCGTTTATCACTTTTTCAATTAAATCATCAATAGATTGTGCAGTAGGATTTTTTAAACTTTTTGAAGCTGCTTCAGAAGCATCAGACATCATTAAAATAGCCGTTTCTTTTGAAAAAGGAATGGGTCCTGGATATCTAAAATCTTCTTTGTTTAAATCGTTAGGATTTATTTCTTCTTGTTGCTTATAAAAATAATACACCAAACTTGTTCCGTGATGTGTTCTTATAAAATCTATTACTCGTTCTGGTAATCCGTTTTTCTTTGCCAACTCAATTCCTCCAATAATATGGTTAATGATTACTTTGGCACTATCTTTTGGAGAAAGTTCTTGATGTGGATTTACATTAGTAGATTGATTTTCTGTAAAATACATTGGATTTAACATTTTACCTATATCATGATATAGCGCTCCTGTTCTTACCAACATAGCATTTGCACCTATTTCATTTGCAGAGGCTTCTGCCAAGTTTGCTACTTGCATTGAATGCTGAAAAGTTCCAGGAGCTTTCTCATTCAATTCTCTTAATAATTTAGAATTTGTATTTGATAATTCTAATAAGGAAACATCAGATACTAGTCCAAATATTTTTTCATAAACCCAAATTAAATATTGAGATAATAGTGCCAAGACACCATTTAAAGCAAAAAATGCAAAATAAGTCCAATTAATATTTTCAATAGAGCCTTCTTGTATTAAAAAGAATGCAAAATAAGCCAACATATAAATTAGGGTAATCTGACTTATAGAAATGAATAAATTTGCACGTTTATACAATTCCGATACCGTTAAAATAGTTACAATACCAGCAATAGTTTGTAAAAATACAAATTCAAAACTATTAGGTACAATAAATCCTAAAAGTAATACGGTTAAAACATGAGTAATTAATCCTAATCTAGCATCAAAAAAGGCTTTAATAACAATGGGTAAAATAATTAAAGGAACTGCAACAATATAGGTTGGCTGGTATTTAATAGTAATGGTAATTAATAAAACCATTAATAAAATATTAAAGAAAATAAAGGTTACCTTATTATTATTGTCAAAAATTTCTAATCTATATTTTTTTAAAAAGAGTAGAAGCATCACCAATACTAAAGAAACCAAAATCACATATCCAAAAACTAACCAATAATAATTGGAATCGCTTTGTAATTGTGTATTGTATTCGCTTTTTAAAGATTTTAAAATGGTGTGTTTTTTTCCTTCAACTTTACTTCCTTTAGAAATAATTAATTCTCCTTTATTTATTTTCCCTTCAGTTAATGATATGGTATTTAGTTCATTTTGCAATACTTTTTCAGTATATTCATTATCAAAATAAACATTCGCTTTAATAAATGGTTTTAATAATTGTTTAAAATGTGGGATAAAGTCTGCATATTTTGTAGCGCTAAAAAACTGCTCTATCTCAGTATCTATTTTATTTTCAGTATAAATTTTATCCGTTATTAAATCAATTGCCTCGTTAGATTTTCGTAAAGTTATGAGCTTGTTTTTTTGTAATTCTTCTGAACTCACTCCGTATTTATACAAAGCCTTTAAAAACTTTTCACCTTGAAATATTAGTTGTTTTCCTTGAGGTAAAGTTGTAATAGAATCTGTTAAAGATAATGTTGATTTTTTATTGTACTCTTCAAAAACTTCTTTTGCAATATCATTATTATATACAAAATATAATCGTTTATTTGCAATAATTTCTTCTTTGTCTTTTGCTAGTTGTTCTGGTGTTTTTTGAATGGCAAAATCAAATGGAGCATATAAATCTTCGTATTGCCATATTTTTCCTTTTTGAATGTCATATTTAAAAAATGTTCCTTTTGGAAATAAATACACAATAAGGATGGTAGTAAGCACAAACAGAAAGGCTTTATATACAAAAGCGTGATTTAGATATATTTTATTTAGGAAATCTTTCATTATTTTTTTGAACTAGAGCCAAAAGTAAATAAATAAGATGAGATATTTTAAAACTATCAGAATAAAATCAAAGAAATTAATTAAATTCGCACAAATTTATAAAACATTAAGATATTTTGTGAAAGATTAGGAATTATTAATTTTTTACATATCATTAACAAATAAAAACAAACAGATGAAAGAAGTTGTTATTGTATCTGCTGTGAGAACAGCAATGGGAAGTTTTTTAGGGAGTTTATCTAGCGTTCCTGCTCCTAAACTTGGAGCAACAGTTATTAAAGCTGCTCTTAAAAAAATTAATTTAAAACCTGATTTAGTAGATGAGGTTTATATGGGTAATGTATTACAAGCTGGTTTAGGACAAGCTCCTGCAAGGCAAGCAGCGCTATTTGCAGGTTTGCCAAGTAGTGTTCCGTGTACTACGGTAAATAAAGTGTGTGCTTCTGGTATGAAAGCGGTTATGTTTGCTGCACAAGCTATTAAATGTGGTGATGCTGATATTGTAGTTGCTGGTGGAATGGAAAACATGTCTTCTGTACCTCATTATGTTCCTGCTAGAAAAGGGCATAAATTAGGTAATATTACCATGATTGACGGAATGGTTCATGATGGTTTAACCAATGTATATGACCAAAAACACATGGGAACTTGTGGTGATTTATGTGCAAATGAGCACGATTTTTCTAGAGAAGATCAAGATGAATTTGCTATTGAATCGTACAATCGTTCTGCTAAAGCTTGGGCTGATGGTAAGTTTGATAACGAAGTTATTCCTGTTGAAATTCCTCAGCGAAGAGGAGATGCTATCATCTTTAAGGAAGATGAAGAATACAAAAATGTAAAAATGGAGCGAATTCCAACTTTACGTCCTGTTTTTACAAAAGAGGGTACCGTAACTGCCGCTAACGCTTCTACTTTAAATGATGGCGCTTCTGCCTTAGTTATAATGAGCAGAGAAAAAGCAGATGAATTAGGCTTAAAGCCTATTGCAATTATTAAAGGATATGCAGATGCTGCTCAAGAACCAGAATGGTTTACTACAGCTCCTGCAAAAGCTTTGCCTAAAGCTTTACACAAAGCAAAAATAAATTTAGATGATGTAGATTATTTTGAATTTAATGAAGCTTTTGCTATTGTAGGTTTAGCCAATATGAAAATTTTAGGATTAAATAAAGATGTGGTTAATGTAAATGGTGGTGGCGTTTCTTTAGGACATCCTTTAGGGTCTTCAGGTTCAAGAATTATTGTAACTTTAATCAATGTTTTAGAACAAAACAATGCCAAAATTGGTGCTGCTGCAATCTGTAATGGTGGAGGAGGAGCGAGTGCTATTGTTATTGAGAAATGTTAATTGAATTTTAATTTAGCATAACCTAGTAGGTTTTCATAACTTACTAGGTTTTAATTAAGCATATACCTTAAACCTATCAAATGAAATTTGGAATTTGTATTTTAAATAGTATTCCGCTTAGGATTGAAGCCAGTGATCCCAGTGAAATGGTTTCGCAAGTGCTTTTTGGAGAACATTTTACTATTTTAGAAACCAAAAAACAATGGTTTTATATTAAACTTGCGTATGATGGTTATCGTGGTTGGATTGATTCTAAACAGGTTGAAGAAATCTCAGAAGAATATTTTAATGATTTACAAAATTCTCCCTTGTTTATTTTGAATGAATTGGTGAATTATGCCAATACAAAAGAACAACTCATTCCACTTAGTATTGGAGCAATTTTTCCGAATTATTCTAATAATAAATTTTCTATAAACGATAATTCTTATGCAATTGAAGGAGATGTTAAAGAAGTAAAACTTTCAAAGGAATTATTGGTTGAAACTGCTTTTATGTATTTGAATGCTCCTTACCTTTGGGGAGGAAAAACGCCTTTTGGCATAGATTGCTCTGGTTTTACTCAAATGGTTTATAAAATAAACGGATTTAAACTTTTTAGAGATGCCTCTCAACAAGCCAAACAAGGTGAGGTTTTAAGTTTTATTGAAGAAAGCGAACCTGGAGATTTGGCTTTTTTTGATAATAATGAAGGTGCAATAACTCATGTAGGAATTATTTTAAACAATAATTATATTATTCATGCAAGTGGAAAAGTCCGTTTAGACCGATTAGATCAAAGTGGTATTTACAACGAAGAAACCAAACGACACACACATAAATTGCGGATGATGAAACGAATATTTTAAATTAGTTATTATTGGTATAATGCTTAATACATGACAAAAAATACTTCAACACATGTAGATTTGTAAAAATCAACACCTTAGTATTCAGACCTCACAGGTTTTTAAAACCTGTGAGGTCTTTATATATAACGTTTTTTTATAAGTAACCGTAAAAACTAAATCTAATTTTTTAACAATTCCTCTATATTTTCAGAAGGACGACCAATAACTGCCTTATTCTCTTTAATAACTATTGGACGCTCAATAAGTTTTGGGTTTTCAATCATTGCAGTAATTATTTCATCATCAGACAATTCTTTACCTTTATAGTTTTCTTTCCAAATTTTTTCTCCTTTTCGTATTAATTGAATTGGAGAAATTCCTAACATTTTAATAATTTCTTTTAATTCCTTTTTTGAAGGAATTTCTTCTAAATACTTAACAATCTCAAAATCAACTTTAGCTGATTCCAAAACTTTCACTCCATTTCTACTTTTACTGCATCTTGGATTGTGATATATTTTTATTTTTGACATGTTTTTTATTTTTTAATGTTATAAATGTAAAAGTATCCTTTTTTTAAAATACTGAATCAAGTTCAGGATGATGTCTAATAACCAAAGACCAAAGACTATTTCCGCAAAATTAAAAAAACTTTCCGTTATTTGCAGTATGCAATTAGAAACTTTATTTAGTTTTATTACAACTTCGGTTTTATTGACTTTAATGCCTGGCCCTGATATTATTTATGTGTTATTGCAAAGTATTAGTAATGGTAAAAAATACGGAATTGCAACTGCTTTAGGCTTAGTATCTGGAATAATTATACATACTACACTTGTTGCTTTTGGTGTTTCGGAATTACTAAAACAAAATGAACATCTCTTTTTATTGATTAAATTGTTTGGAGCGTGCTATCTATTTTATTTAGCATATAAAACATATCAAACAACATCAACTATTTCAATAAGTAATCAAGTTGAAAAATTATCATTAATTGATTTGTATAAAAAAGGATTTTTAATGAATGTTTTAAATCCAAAAGTTGGCATTTTCTTTTTAGCTTTTTTTCCTGCATTTATCAACACTTCTTTAATAAATACGGTGCAACAAATATATTTATTAGGCTTTATATTTATGCTCCAAGCATTTATTGTCTTTTCTATTGTTTCCATTATAGCGGACAAAATGACCTTGATGTTACGGAACAATCCTTCCTTTGACAAAAGAATAAAAAGAATACAGATTATACTCTTTATTGGAATTGGAATATTGATTTTAATATAATTAATGTAAATTTGCTTTTTACCAATTCGGTTTAACCAAATGACTAAAAAAGTTAAAATTATAGAATGTCCTCGTGATGCGATGCAAGGAATAAAATCACATTTTATTCCTACTGATGCTAAAGCAAAATACATCAATTCTTTACTAAAAGTAGGCTTTGATACCATTGATTTTGGTAGTTTTGTTTCGCCCAAAGCCATTCCGCAAATGCGTGATACTGCTGCAGTTTTAGAGCAATTAAATTTGAGCACTACACAAAGCAAACTTTTAGCCATTGTCGCCAATGTAAGAGGAGCAAACGATGCCAGTCATTTTGAAGAAATTGATTATTTAGGGTTTCCGTTTTCTATTTCAGAAAATTTTCAAATGCGAAATACAGGAAAAACCATTGCACAATCTGTTATTGCTTTAGATGAAATACTTAATATTGCGGTTAAATCCAATAAAAAAGTAGTTGCTTATCTGTCTATGGGCTTTGGAAATCCGTATGGTGATCTTTGGAATGTTGATGTGGTTGCAAAATGGACAGAAAAGCTCTCTAAAATGGGAGTGGAAATTCTCTCTTTGTCTGATACAGTAGGTGTTGCCAACGGAGAAACCATCAATTATTTGTTTAAACATTTAATTCCGCTTTATCCTAATATAGAATTTGGAGCACATTTACACACTACTCCAACAACGTGGCATGAAAAAGTGGACGCTGCATTTAAAGCAGGTTGCCTTAGGTTTGACGGTGCAATAAAAGGGTTTGGAGGTTGTCCTATGGCAAAAGATGAACTCACAGGCAATATGCCTACAGAAAAATTACTCTCTTATTTTACACAACAAAAAGCGGATACCAATTTAAGTGCTATGAGTTTTGAAAGTGCTTATAATAAAGCTTTAGATGTTTTTTATTAGCATCAAACTTCTTGTTATTTCTGATATAAAAATATATCTGTTTACTTATCTATCAGATATTTGTCTTTTATAAAGACGTACAGCCAACCT
>CAZYKN010000038.1:0-3456 GCA_964648135.1 uncultured Flavobacteriaceae bacterium | reverse complement strand
ACTGAACACTGAATACCGAACACAATTTTTAACGTTCATTTAACAAAGGCACATTATATATAATGATATTTTTGTTTTTACTAGAATTAAACCTAGTCATTACAAATGAAGTATCGTATTTTATTGAGTTTTGTTGTATTTATTACGCTAATAGCTTGTCAAAAACAAGCTAAAACAGATACTATTTATTTTGGTGGACATATTAAAAATCCGAAAGATGATAAGGTATATTTATTTAAAAAGGATTCTAATATAGCAACTGCAAAAATAAACCAAGATCATAAATTTCTTTTTAAATTAGATAGTTTACAAGAAGGCTTATATAAATTTAAGCATGGAGAAGAATTTCAATATATTTACCTTGAAGATAAAGACAGTCTGTTGATTAGGTTAAATACATGGGATTTTGATGGCTCTTTGGTTTTTAGTGGTAAAGGAGCAAATAAAAATAATCTACTTATTCAATTATTTTTAGAAAACGAGCAAGAAGAGCGTCAATTTTATTCTTTTTTTAAATTAAATGAAGAAGATTTTCTAACTAAAATAGATTCATTTATACAATTAAAGAAAACAATATTTAAACAATTTAAAGAAAGTAACGCCAAGCAATCAACTACGTTTAATTATTTTATTAATGATGTTATTTATTTGCCTATATATAGTTATAAAGAAAAATATCCATTTTATTACAAAAAAGCAAACCAGACAAAAAAATTACCTCAGCTTAGTCAATCATTTTATAAACATAGATCTATAATTCCTTTAGAGAACATGGATTTTAAAGAGTATTATACCTACCAGAATTATCTGTGGAGTAAGGTGTATAATACTGCTTTTTATCAATTGGAAAAAGACACTTTAAGTGAATTGTCTATTGTTTTACTAGATAAAATTAATCAGTTTGTAACTGATAAACAATTAAAAAACAAGATGCTTCAACAAACTTATATTAATAGTTTGGTGGATAGTTATTGCTCTGAAAATAAAAAAACGAAAGCCAAAGATATTTTCTTTAAATACTGTAATGATTCTCTTAAAAAAGAAGAAATTTCAAAGATGTTAAAAGTGATTAATTCCTTAAAAAAACACAAAAAATTACCAGAATTCTATCTTAAAACAATGCGTGATAAAATAATTAACTCTAAAGAGCTAATTGGTAAAAAAACGGTACTATATTTTTGGCCAAAGGAATTAAATAGAATTAAAAATATGGCTAAACGGGTTCATTATTTAACTAAAAAATATAAAAACATTCGTTTTGTTGGAGTTGATGGTCAATTAGATAATTACAATTGGAAAGCTTATGTAAAATCGAATAGATTTAATGTATTTAATCAATTTCAATTAGTAGATCAAAACAAAAATACTTTTTATACAAACGATTTTCCACGTGCAATTATTATAGATAAAAACGGAATTATAGTGCATAATTTTACCTTTATATCTGATAGTAATTTTGAGTTTTTATTGACTAAATAGATAGAATTGTTAAGGTTGATTATTGTTTTTTGGTGTATAGTAAAATAGCTGTTAGTTATCGATAAAAATAAAAAAATCAATTATTTACACGATTAACCCATAAATTAGTGTATTTTCGCGCCGAATTAATATTTAATTTAAGGGATGTAATTGTCGAATTTTTACACTTAGATTGAATATTGTAAAAATAAAATACATTATGTCGTCATTTAAAGACTTAGGGCTTAATAAGCAAATTATTGAGGCTCTAGAAGAATTAGGTTACAAAAAACCTACAGAAATTCAAGAACTAGCAATACCACAAATTTTAGGATCTGATAAAGATTTAAAAGCGTTTGCTCAAACAGGAACAGGTAAAACAGCAGCCTTTAGTTTGCCTATTTTAGAGCAGATTGATGCAGAAAGTAAAGCAACACAAGCTATTATTTTATCTCCTACAAGAGAATTGGCTATTCAAATTGCTAAAAATATTAAAGAATTTTCTAAAAATATTAAAGGTTTAAAAGTAGTAGCCGTTTATGGAGGAGCTAATATTTCAAATCAGATAAATGATTTGAAGAGAGGTGCTCAAATTGTAGTTGGAACTCCTGGAAGAACCGTTGATTTAATCAATAGACGAAGTTTAAAACTAGGCAATATTAAATGGGTAACCCTAGACGAAGCAGATGAAATGCTTAATATGGGTTTTAAAGAAGATATTGACCATATTTTAGATGCTACTCCAGATAAAAAACAAACCTTACTATTTTCTGCAACTTTTCCTAGAGAAGTTGAGGCAATTGCCAGAAATTATATGTTTAAACCTGCCGAAATTAGTGCAGGAACTAAAAATGAAGGAGCAGATACTGTAGAACACCAATTTTATTTGGTTTCTGAAAAAAACAGGTATCCAACCCTTAAACGTATTGTTGATGTAAACACAGGAATTTACGGAATTATTTTTTGTAGAACTCGTAGAGAAACTCAAGAAATAGCCGATAAATTAATTCAAGATGGTTACGGTGCAGATTCATTACACGGAGAACTTTCACAAGCGCAACGTGATATTGTAATGAAAAAATTTAGAACTAAAAAAATTCAGATTTTGGTTGCAACCGATGTTGCTGCTCGTGGAATTGATGTAACAGATTTAACACATGTTATTAACCATAAATTACCAGATCAGTTAGAGTCTTATACACATAGAAGCGGAAGAACGGGTAGAGCAGGAGCTGATGGAATTTCTATTGTAATTGTTACCAATAAAGATAAAAATCGTATCAAACAAATAGAACGTAAGATTAATAAGCAATTTGTGCAAAAAGAAGTACCTTCAGGTAAAGAAATTGTGGGAATTAAATTGATGCAATACGCAGAAAAAATAAAAAACATTAAAGTAAACGATGAAGATTTATCTGATAATTTTGAAGAAATTGCAAAAGACCTTAAAAAATTAACTAAAGATGAATTGATTAAACGATTTATTTACAACGAACTAGAACACCTGTTAAACTACTATCAAAAAACGCAAGATATTGGTGTTGATGCAGGTAGAGAACGTGTTACCGATGAAAATATGCAACGCTTCTTTATCAATACTGGTAAAATGGATGGCTTAAATCCTGCTAGGATGATTGGTTTAGTAAATGATTATTTAGGTAAAAAAGTAGATATTGGACAAATTGAAATATTAAAAAGTTTCTCGTTCTTTGAAATTCCAAAAGAATTTACAGATGAATTACTAAAAGGTTTTGAAGATGCCGAATTTAATGGCAGGAGTGTTAATGTTGAAGTAACAACACAACCTAAAACAAGAAGTAGAAACAGAGATAGAGGACGTGGTAGAGACCGCAATCGTGGAGATAGAAAACGTTCTGGAGGAGATAGAAACAGAAATAATGGAGGAAGAGATAGAGGTCGCTCTGATAGAAGCAGAGATTCTAGAGATAGTAATCGTGGTGGACGTGATAGTGGTTTTAAACGCAGAACAGAAAAAAG
>CAZYKN010000037.1:5559-10214 GCA_964648135.1 uncultured Flavobacteriaceae bacterium | reverse complement strand
TAAACCAAACGCATTTGGTCTTTACGATATGACTGGTAACGTTGCAGAATGGGTTGCTGATGTATATAGACCAATTATTGACAATGACGCAAACGACTTTAATTACTTTAGAGGAAATACTTATACTAAAAAAATGATTGATGAAAATGGTAAAGTAGTTGTTGTTGATATCAATTCTATTGTATATGACACTTTAGATAATGGTCAAATTAGAGCAGTTGATTTACCAGGAAGTTTAAAATACATTCCTATTACAAAATCTGATGCTTTTATGAGAGAAAATTACGAAAAATCTTATAATGTAGATGAAAATGATGGTGATATTAAATCAACTAAAAAATATTACATTGAAGAAGATGAATTAGAAGCTAAACCTAGAATGTATAACTCACCTGTTATTCCTAATGAAATTGGAGAGAGTGGTTATAGAAAACAAGGATATGACAATAAAGAACGTACTACTCTAATTAGTGATAAATCACATGTTATTAAAGGTGGTTCTTGGAGAGATAGAGCATATTGGTTAGATCCTGCTCAACGTAGATTCTTACCTGAGTATATGGCTACTAATTATGTTGGATTTAGATGTGCGACTGATAGATTAGGACCAATGTCTGACAAGAAAAAAAGAGCGTATCACAAATAAAATACACTCACAAAATAAATTAAAACCTCATTTTTTTAATAAAATGAGGTTTTTTTATACTTTTACGTTATGATAAAAGAACTCTATTCACTATTCCAAACTTCAAGCGGAATTAGTACAGACACACGACAAATAAAAGCAAATTCCATCTTTTTTGCCTTAAAAGGAGAACGTTTTAATGCCAATAAATTTGCAGAACAAGCCTTAAAAAAAGGAGCTTCTTACGCTATTGTTGATGAAAAAGAACACCAAACAAAACAGCAAATTATTTTAGTTGATGATGTTTTAAAAACATTGCAAAAATTAGCCTCTTACCACAGAAAACAACTAGGTTTACCAATAATTGCACTTACAGGAAGTAATGGAAAAACCACAACAAAAGAACTCATCAATACTGTACTTTCACAAAAATTTAAAACAAAAGCTACTTTAGGAAATCTTAATAATCATATTGGCGTTCCGCTTACCCTTTTGTCAATGGATAAAGATACGGAAATAGGTATTGTAGAAATGGGTGCTAATCATCCTAAAGAAATTGAATTTTTATGCCATATAGCAACACCAGATTATGGATATATTACCAACTTTGGGAAAGCCCATTTAGAAGGTTTTGGAAGTATAGATGGCGTTATAAAAGCCAAAACAGAATTATATGATTATTTAAAAAAACATCATAAAACTGTTTTTGTAAATGCAAATGACAATACTCAATTAGAAAAATCAAAAAATATTCAACAAATTACTTTTGGAACACAAAACACTGATTATCCAATAGAATTAATCAGTGCAAATCCGTTTGTTAAAATAAAATTTGAAGATACTATTGCAAATAGTAATATGATTGGTCTTTACAATTACAACAACATTGCAGCTGCAATTGCCATTGGAAAATATTTTAAAGTAACTAACAATTCTATTAAAACTGCTATTGAAGACTATACTCCTACAAATAACCGCTCACAAATTATTCAAAAGAAAAACGCTAAAATTATTTTAGATGCTTATAATGCAAATCCTAGTAGTATGCAGTCTGCAATTGCTAATTTTAAGCAATTATCTGATAGCAAAAAAATAATTATTCTTGGAGATATGTTTGAATTAGGTAATTTTGCAAAAGAAGAACATCAAATAATTATTAATTCCGTTAATGATAACTCCTTTTTTAAAGTTTTTTTAATTGGTGAACATTTTAATTCCGTTTCAACAAAAAATAAAAATACTTTTTTTCTAAAAGATTTTGAAGCATTTAAAGAACTATTCAATAAAGAAACTTTTAACAATGCAACTATTTTAATAAAAGCATCAAGAGGAATGGCCTTAGAACGAATAGTTACTTTATTTGATTGAGCCAATTTGTAAACGCTTCCCAATACATTTGATTGCCTTTAGTGGATTTCCATAACGCTCTAGAGCCGTGTATTCCTTCAACTTTAGGAATAAAATGGACTTTAATTGGTGTTTTTATTTGCGCTACTAATTTAGCAACTCCATTAGATTCTTTTTTTGCCGATGTAACAAACAAAGGTTTATTTAATTTTGAAATTGATTGTGCTACTTGAACTCCTTTTAAATATTCACCAGGACTAAATGCTGCAACTGCTTTAACATTGTTATTTGTCGTTGCCAGAAGCAAAACTAAACTCGCTGAATAAGAGCTTCCAACAAGAATAATAGCTTTAGAATCGTTTAATTGATAAGCATAATCTATTGCAGCTTCAATATCTTGTTTAGCATCTAAATAAGTTGCTTTAAGTCCTTTTTCCTTCGCCAATTTTGCAGTTTCATTTACCACATGATTTGCCTCTTTACCAGAACGTTGGTCAATTGCCATACATGAAAAGCCCATTTTATTTAATTTTTTAGCAGTTTCAATATATTCTCCTCTACTAAATCCTGCCTGATGACAAAGCAAAATAAAATCTTTTGGCTCATTTACTAAATACAAATCTGCTGTTATTTCCAAGCCGTCTTTTGAAGGAAAATGTATGGTTCTAAAATCCGTTATACTTCCAATTCGTGCATTAAACTGTGGTTTCTCTACTATTTTTACTTTCGTTTTATTAGGTGTACAAGAAAAAATTGAACCCACAAACAGCAATAAATAAACAAAACGTATCATATATATTAATTTAAAACTCTAAAATTATAAAAAAAATCTATACTTGTATAAATAATTGAGATAAATTTAAGATATATAAGCAAGGAATATTTGTAAATTTGTACCAGAAAATAATTTATAAACTTAAAAATAAAAACATTATGGCATTAGTAGGAAGAAAATTTCCAAATGTTGCAGTAGATGCAATGAACGAAATGGGAGATACATTTAAAGTAAATGTATTTGAAGAAGCAGTAAACAAAGGGAAAAAAGTATTATTATTTTGGTATCCAAAAGATTTTACTTTTGTATGTCCAACAGAAATTTTAGCATTTCAAGAAGCTTTAGGTAAGTTTGAAGACAGAAACACTATTGTAATTGGTGCATCTGTAGATTCTGCCGAAGTTCACTTTGCTTGGTTGAACACCGCAAAAAATAATGGAGGAATTGAAGGTGTTACTTTCCCTTTATTAGCAGATACTAATCGTAATTTATCTACTTTATTAGGAATTCTTGATATAGAAGAAGGTGAATATGATGAAGAACACGATATTATCTTAGCAGAAGGTTCAAACGTAACTTATAGAGCTACTTATCTAATTGATGAAGAAGGTAAAATTTTCCACGAAAGTGTTAACGATATGCCTTTAGGTAGAAATGTAAACGAATATATCCGTTTAATTGATGCTTATACTCATATTCAAGAAAATGGAGAAGTTTGTCCTGCAAACTGGGAAAAAGGTAAAGATGCAATGGATGCTACAAGAGATGGTGTTGCAAAATATTTAAGTTCACATTAATAGTTTGTAGTCTTTGGTCTTTAGTCTTTAATTGAGGACCAAAGACCAAAGACTAAAAACAAAAGACCAAAGCCATGTTTATAGAATTAGAAAAAGACAATCTAGCAGAAATTATAGCAAATAGCCCTAAAACAGTCGTACAATTTATGGCTACGTGGTGTGGAAATTGCAGAATAATGAAACCTAAATTCAAAAAATTAGCAAAAGAAAACGAAGACATTCCTTTTGTACTTGTTGATGCAGAAAAATTTATTGAATCTAGAAAGTTAGCCACAGTTGATAATTTACCCACTTTTGCTACTTATGAAGACGGGAAAAAAGTCAATCAAACTCAAACCAATAAATTTGAGGTTTTAAAAGATTTAGTTAACGAAATTTTATAAACAATGAAGATTCCAATTATAAAACATCTTACCAATTTTATAGAAGAAAATGATGAAGATTATATTGTTGAAGCAATAGAAGTTCTTGAAGATTTAACCGATGTTCCATCACTTAAAGATGAAGAGCTAGATGTAATTGGAGAGCTTATTTCTAATATGTATGGAGCAATTGAAGTACATAAAGAAATTAAAAAAGGAACACCTAAACGTGACGCCTTAAATGGTTTTATGAAACGAGTTTTAGGGTCTATTGATCAATAGTTTTTTAATAAAAAAAAACATTTCCGCTAAAAGCAAAATTTGATTTTAGCGGATTTTTTTTGTAAATACTTATTTTTATTGTATTTTTGAATAAAATAAGTCATACAATGAATATAGACGCTAGAAAACTTACAATTATTGAAAAATTTATCCATATACAAAATGATGATATAATTAAACAATTTGAAAATATCCTTGCAGCAACTAAAAATACTCATAAAAGTAAAAATTTTGAATCATTTACCATTGATGAATACCATTCAAGAATTAAAAAGTCAATGAAAGATTCTAAAAATGGTAAATTGATTAGTCATAAAGATTTAAAATCTGAAATGAGAGAATGGGATTAGAAATAAAATGGACATTATTTGCTAAAAAGGAACTAAAAAAAATCTATTCATACTACGCAGAGAATATTAGTTTAATTACAGCTAAAAAGATTGTAACTGGAATTATAAAAGATGTTA
>CAZYKN010000037.1:3846-5459 GCA_964648135.1 uncultured Flavobacteriaceae bacterium | reverse complement strand
TTAGAAAAGCATCCTGAAATTGGACAAGTTGAAGAGTTACTAATAGAATATGAAGAAATTTTTAGATTTCTATTATCAAAACGAAATTATAAAATTATATATTGGATTAATATCGAAAATCAGTTAATTGAAATTGTTGATGTGTTTGATGTTAGACAAAATCCCTCAAAAATAAAGAAAGAAAGATAACAAATTATCTTGTCTAATTTATTTTTCAATAATCCATTTTAACATATTATAACCTTGCACTATAAAGTAAGCAACTATTTTTCTCATTTCACACACTATCAGAACATAAAAAATCTAACAACCAAAACAACAAATCATAAATATATTTATGTATTTTTGCCTTTGATAATTGCTATATTACCAATTAAAAACAAATCATACTGTAATGAAAAACCCAAATGACGGATTTATTAAAGGCAGAATTAGAAGCTTAAAATTTGCTTTAAAGGGTGCTTATTTATTGCTTACTACGGAACATAGTATTATGGTGCAATTCTCCTTAGGAGTTTTGGTTACCATATTAGGTTTTGTAATGCACATTTCCGCAACAGAATGGATGTTTCAACTATTAGCTGTTGGCATGGTGCTTGTTGCCGAATCTTTAAATACTGGAATTGAAAAATTATGCGATTTTGTACACATTGAATTTCATGAACGTATTGGATTTATAAAAGATATTTCAGCTGGAGCAGCTACCTTTGCAGCAATAATTGCTTTTATTATTGGTTTAATAATATACATTCCTAAATTTATTTAAAATTATATGGCTAAAAGAAAAAAAATAACCAAACCAAAAAAAACAAGCAATAAAACTTCTTTTTTTAAAAACAAACAAACACATTTAGGGTTTGGAGTGTTTTTAGTGCTTTTTGCACTATGGCTATTTGGTGCTTTTTATTCTTTTTTCTTCCATTGGTTTGAAGACCAAAGTTTATTAGCAGATTTCACCAACAGAAACCTTGCTGCAAAAAACGGATTGAGTAAATTAGGCGCAAGTATCAGTCATTTTTTTATCTATAAAGGCTTTGGTATCTCGGCATTTATTATTCCGTTACTAACATTACTTACAGGTATTTATCTTATTATTGATATTCCACTTAAAAAAATTAGAAAAACTGCTTTTTGGTCTATTTTATTTATGATTTGGACTTCTCTTCTATTTGCTGTAATTAATTTAAAAAACACCTTACTTTCTGGCGTTGTAGGTTTTGAAACTAATGATTTTTTACAAATATATATCGGTAAAATTGGCGTAATTTTATTATTGGTTTTGTCTGCTATTTTGTATCTTATTTACAAATTAAAATGGCAACCTAAGCCAATAAAACTTTTTGGTAATAAAGCTACTGAAGGCGAATTATCAAGCAATAAAAACCAAACGGTTGAAACTAGTGTGTCTGAACGTATTTATGATACTACAACTAATATGAATACAGAAAATTTAAAACCTTTAGATGATAAAGAGATTAAATTAGACCTCACTTCTACTGCCACAACAACAAAACCTTCAACTCCAAAAGACGATTTTAAAATAGAAGTAAGCAAACCCGAAGAAGAAATTGAAATTGAAGTAAAAAAACCTATAAACGAAGATAATCTTGTAG
>CAZYKN010000037.1:0-3746 GCA_964648135.1 uncultured Flavobacteriaceae bacterium | reverse complement strand
GAAGAAGAAATTGAAATTGAAGTAAAAAAACCTATAAACGAAGATAATCTTGTAGAAAATTTATCCAATAAATTAGTGGAAGATTTTGGTGAATTTGATCCAACTTTAGAATTATCAGATTTTAAATTTCCAACCTTAGATTTACTAAAAGATTATGGACCAGAACAAATTACCATAAATAAAGAAGAACTCGAAGCCAATAAAAATAAAATTGTTCAAACATTAAACGATTATAAAATAGGAATTAAAAGTATTAAAGCCATGGTTGGACCTACCATTACGCTTTACGAAATTATTCCTGAAGCAGGAGTTCGTATCTCAAAAATTAAAAATCTAGAAGATGATATTGCGTTGTCTTTAGCAGCACTCGGAATTAGAATTATAGCTCCAATGCCAGGAAAAGGAACTATTGGTATTGAAGTACCAAACAAAAATTCAACTATTGTTTCTATGCGTTCTGCTATTGCATCAACTAAATTTCAGAATTCAAAAATGGAATTACCCATTGCTTTTGGTAAAACCATTTCAAATGAAACTTTTGTAGCAGATTTAGCAAAAATGCCTCACTTATTAATGGCTGGAGCAACAGGTCAAGGAAAATCGGTTGGTTTAAATGCCGTTTTAACTTCATTATTATATAAAAAACATCCTGCTGAAGTCAAATTTATTTTAATTGACCCTAAAAAAGTAGAGCTTACTTTATTTAATAAAATAGAAAGGCATTATTTAGCCAAATTACCTGATTCTGAAGAAGCCATCATTACAGACACTAATAAAGTAGTAAATACTTTAAATTCTTTATGTATTGAAATGGATGACAGGTATGATTTATTAAAAAATGCCTTCGTTAGAAACATTAAAGAGTACAATCAGAAATTTAAAGAACGTAAATTAAATCCAGAAAATGGTCATCGTTTTTTACCATACATCGTTTTAGTAATTGATGAATTTGCGGATTTAATTATGACTGCTGGTAAAGAAGTAGAAACTCCCATTGCTCGATTAGCACAACTTGCAAGAGCTATTGGAATTCATTTAATTGTGGCAACACAAAGACCATCAGTTAATGTGATTACAGGAATAATTAAAGCCAATTTTCCTGCTAGAGCTGCCTTTAGAGTAACTTCAAAAATTGATTCTAGAACTATTTTAGATGCCTCTGGAGCTGACCAACTTATTGGACGAGGAGATATGTTAGTTTCAACTGGAAATGATATTATTAGAATACAATGTGCCTTTGTAGATACACCAGAAGTGGAGCGTATTACAGAGTTTATTGGTTCGCAAAGAGCCTACAATTCCGCCTATTTATTACCAGAATATGTTACCGATGAAAGTGGCACAAGTATTGATGTAGATATTGCAGATAGAGACAAACTCTTTGAAGAAGCGGCTTATGTAATTGTAAATGCTCAACAAGGTTCTGCTTCATTAATACAAAGAAAATTAAAATTAGGGTACAATAGAGCTGGTAGAATTATAGATCAATTAGAAGCTGCTGGTATTGTAGGACCATTTCAAGGCTCTAAAGCTAGAGAAGTTTTAGTTGCAGATGTTTTAGCTCTTGAAGAATTATTAAATAATGAAAAATTATAAAATAAAATGAAAAAATTAGTTTTTGTATTGGTATTACTTTTAAGTATTTCATCCAATTTTGCTCAAAATAAATCAAAAGCATTATTAGATGAAGTTTCACAAAAAATGAATTCTTATAAAACCATTTATGTGGAGTTTAAAAATACTTTAGTCAATTTAGAAGAACAAATAAAACAAGAAACCAAAGGTGTAGCTTCTTTAAAAGGAGAAAAATATTCGGTTAATTTTTTAGGAACGACTACTATTTTTGACGGACAAAAAAAATACCTTATCCTTCCAGAAGATGAAGAAGTAAACATTACCAATCCAGATGATGATGATGAAATTACACCAGACAAAGTCTTTTCTTTTTACAAAGAAGGCTATACTTATGTTTGGGATATTGTTCAAAATATACAAGGTAGAAAAATTCAGTTTGTTAAACTTATCCCAATTGCTAGTGATTCTGAAATGAAGTATGTACTTTTGGGCATTGATAATAAAACAAAGAACATTTATAAGATGATTCAAGTTGGTAAAAATGGAACAAATATTACCATAACCATTTCAAAATTTAAAACCAACATTCCAATCTCTGATAAATTGTTTGAGTTTAACAGAAGTAAATACGAAACCGAAGGTTATCTTATAAACGATTTATAAGATGATATAAAACTACAACGAGTTTTTTGAAAAAACTCGTTGTTTAATTAGAGTAAATGAAACTATTAGATAAATACTTAATCAGACGATTTATCACTCCATTTTTAGCCACTTTTTTAGTGGTTCTTTTTGTTTTAGTTATCTTAACTATCTGGCAATCATTAGATAAAATTTCTGGAAAAGGATTAAGTACTTTAGTTATTTTACGTTATCTTGGCTATACTGCACTTATGGTAACTCCACAAGCTTTACCTATTGGAATTTTACTATCGTCTATCATGGCAATGGGTAACCTTTCAGAAAACTACGAGTATGCAGCTATTAAATCTGCTGGTGTTTCTCTTTTTAGACTTTTAAAACCGTTGGCTATTTTTATGGTGGTACTTAGTGGTTTAAATTTTTTATTTTTAAATTATGTCTTTCCGTTTGCCTCTTTTGAATCTATTAATCTTATGGTAAATATGCGTAAGAAACAACCTGCAATGGCTTTGGTTGCTGGTTCGTTTAACACAGACATTCCAGGTTATAGTATTAAATTTTCTGAAAAATATGGCGAAAAGCAAAACTTACTAAAAGATGTTATTATCTATGATTTAACCGAAAAAAAATACAATAACGTTGTAATTACTTCCAAATATGGTGAAATAAAATCTACTCCAAACAGTAAATATATGTCGCTTATCTTAAAAGACGGTCATTATTACAAAGATATTGTTGCTAAAAGACACGTTCCGTTAAGGAAAGACAATATGCCATTTATTAAATCCCATTTTGATGAACATCACTTAAATTTTGACATTTCTGGAATGGATGATATGAGTGATGACAAAAAGTACAATCAAAAAAAGCAAATGATGAGTCTTAGTCAGCTTCAAGAAAAGGTTGCAAAGGACAAAAAACCATTACGCAAACAAATAAATAGTGCCAAGAAAAAATATTATCGTGATATTAAAGCAAATAAATTGTTTAAAGATACCAGTAAAGTCGCACTAAAAAAAATAAAAAGTGTTTTAACTGAATTTACCGATGCCAATAAATTAAAAATTTTACAAAGAACAGTTTCAACAACAAACTACACCTTACAAAATATAAAAAGCAGTAAAAAACGATTTAAAGACCGTCAATTAAAAATTAATTCTTATCAAGTAGAATACTATAACAGAATTGCTTTTTCTGTTGCTTGTTTGGTTTTGTTTTTAATTGGTGCTCCGTTAGGATCAATTATTCGCAAAGGTGGTTTTGGTGTTCCATTAATTACAGCAGTTGTAATTTATGTAATTTACCACTTTTTAGGTGTGTTATCCAGAGGAATGGCAGATACAGGAGAGCTTTCTCCATGGCTAGGTTCTTGGTTTCCTACATTAGTGATGCTTCCTTTTGGAATTTATCTAAATTTTAGAGCAATAAAAGATAAAGGAGTAGCTGACTTTAGTTTTATTAGCACTCCAATAAAGAATTTAATTAATAGGTTTAGAAAGTAGGTTTTAGCCACGAATTACACAAATTTT
>CAZYKN010000036.1:4638-10371 GCA_964648135.1 uncultured Flavobacteriaceae bacterium | reverse complement strand
TCTTTACTCTCTACTCTCCTACGCTATTTCTCTCCAAAACCTCCACCAACTGTTCCGTTAAAACGCGTCTGTGATACTGTTCTATATTTATGGAGTTTACTTCTAAAAGTCCGTTTTTAAAATCGTTGTACAAAGATAAGATAGTTTTTTTAAGTTGTTCCTTTTCATTAAAATCAATTACAAAACCAGCGTTGGTATTGTGGATTATTGTTGCTAAATCACCATTTTTTGGAGCAATAGCTAAGATGGGTCTTTTGGCTTGAAGGTATTCAAATATTTTTCCTGTAAGTATTCCCTTTGCACTTGGCACATTATTGATTAACAAGAGTAAGACTTGTGCTTTTTCTTGATATTCAAATACTTTTTCATGATGTACATAATCAATCAATGTTAAATTATCTTGTAGCTTATTATTTTGAATATCGTTTAAGGCTTCTTGACAGACTTTTCCAATTAATTTAATGTTTAAATCTTTACTAAAATCTGAGTTTTCTTGCTTTAATTCAGCTAAAGCTTTCCATAACATTTTGTGATTTCTATCTGCATTTAACATACCTATATGTAACAAACTGAACGAATTATCTAGTTGAGGATGATGTATTGCTTTAAAATCATCATAACCATTAGTAATGGTGTGTGTATTGGTATTAAATTTTAGGTAATTATTTAACATGGTATTTCCCACAACCAGCACATCATCGGCATTTTTTAGAACTTTTTGCTCTAATTCATGATGTTTTTTAATAGCCTTTTTAGTAAGTGGTAATTGATGAAAATAATCAATAGCTGTCCATGGATCTCTAAAATCTGCAATCCATTTTATGTTGGTTTTTTCTTTTAGTGCTAATCCTATTAGATGCACAGAATGTGGTGGACCTGTTGTAATAATGGCATCAATTTTGTTTTTTGAAAGATAGTCAGTTAGAAATTTAACCGATGGTTTTATCCATAACTTTCGAGCATCGGGAATAAAATAATTGGCTCTAATATATTGTAAATATTTTCCTATTTTAGAAGGGGTTTTATCCAAAAAACCTGCACTTTGGTTGTCATTTTTAAACTTAGATAACAGACTATTTGGCTCGATGATAGGTTGCCTTAAAATTTCAATTCCTTTTGGAATTTCATCAAGCAAACTCTCATCAATAATAGGATAATTGGCATCTTTTACAGTGTAAACTACAGGTTCAACACCAAATTTGGGTAAATATTTTACAAATTTTAACCAACGCTGAACACCAGAACCTCCTGATGGTGGAAAATAATAAGTTAGAATTAATACCTTCATTTATTTGTTTTAAAACTGTATTTTTGTGTTGTACTGCAAATGTAACCATTCTAAAATGAAAAAAGACAAAATTTTAATGATGTATGTGGGTTTTGCCACTTTTGTAAAGCGTGATGTTACCATTTTAGAAAAAAAATATCACGTAGCTACTTATCATTTTAATACTTCCAAAAAATGGTTATTGCCTTTTGCTTTTCTAAAACAATTTTTTTTCTTGCTTTTTAAGATGAAACATTATAAAAAAGTAATTATTCAATCTTCTGGCTATGTTTCCTTTTTACCTGTAATTTTTAATAAAATTTTTAAAATACCTGTAATTATTATTGCTATTGGAACGGATTGTGCAAAACTTCCAGAAATTAATTACGGAGCACATTCCAAACCAATATTAGCTTGGTTTACACGATTTTCGTTTAGAAATGCCAATCTCATTTTACCTGTACATAAAAGTTTAGCTCAAAGCAATTATACTTATATTGATGTTGCACAAAAAAAACAAGGAATTAGAGCTTTTGACCCAAAAATAAAAACACCAATCATAGAATTGGTAAACGGTTACGATACTAAAAAATGGCAATTGCTAAATTTAAAACGCAAAGAAAATTCCTTTCTAACGGTAACTTTCGCTTTAGATAAAGTAGGTTATTATCGTAAAGGAATTGATTTAATCGTTTTTTTAGCAAATAGCTTTCCAACGTATCAATTTACCATAGTTGGTCAGGTGAATTTGCAAGAAGCTTGTCCTACAAATCTAAGATTAATCAAAAATGTACCACAAAAAGAATTGTTGAGTATTTATAATGAGCATCAATACTATTTGCAACTCTCTATGTTTGAAGGCTTTCCGAATGCTTTGTGCGAAGCCATGTTATGTGGTTGTATTCCTATTGGAAGTAATGTTGCAGGAATTCCAGATATTATTGGTAAGCAAGGTTATCTCCTCAAAAAGAAAGATAAAAAAGCTTTAGCTGCATTGATTAACGGTTTAAAAGAAACTCCTATTCAACCAGAAAATGTACGACAACAGATTGTTCAAAATTTTTCAATTGAAAGACGCATACAAGAGTTTTTTAAATATTTAAATTATGTAAAATGACCGAAGCTCAATTAATAAATGAACTTAATAAAGTAAACGCTTTGCGAGAAAACCGAATGCGAGTTTCAAATTTAGTTTTACAAGATACTTTATTATTAAAACCATTGGTAACTATTGTATTTAAAATAGACGAAAAAGTATCTGTTAAAGCAGCTTGGGTTTTTGAATTTGTAATAAAAACGGATTTTGATTTAGTACTTCCATATATAGAAACACTATCTCAAAAGTTATCTAAAGTACATTTTGGAGGAGCGGTACGTTCCTTAGCCAAAATATTACAAATTGTGGTATTGAATAACGAAAAAACACACGTACTAAGTCCACTACAAAAAGAACGTTTTATAGAAATAGCCTTCGATTGGATGATTTCTAGGCATAAAGTTGCCGTAAAAGCTTACGCAATGCAAATCCTCTTTTTTCTAGGAAAAGATGAAGATTGGGTACATCAAGAACTCAAAACCATCATTCTAAAAGAAATTGATAGTGGAAGTCCAGCTTATAAAGCACGAGGAAGAATGACTTTAGAGCAATTAGCTAAATGGAATAAAAAAAGCTGCTGAAATAAATTCAACAGCTTTTTTTTAGTATTCAAAATTCAGTAAGTAGTCTTCAGAATAACCAAAGACCAACGACCAATGACTAAACTTATTTACTCATAGCATCAGCCATTACTAAAGCATTGTAAGCATTTAATATTCTACCATCAACACACATTTCGCTGAATGGTTTTTTCTCATCTTTAGTTCCTGGAACAATTACCTCTCCATTATATTTAATTCCTGAATGGATAATAATGTATTTAACTTGCTTAGCAGTTAATTTTGGATAATATTCTCTTACTAAAGCTGCAACACCAGCAACTTCAGGAGAAGCCATTGAAGTTCCTTGAATAGATTTATACTGATTGTCTTTTGGTACTGTTGAATAAATTTCTAAACCAGGAGCAAAAATATCCACTCTTGTTTTACCATAATTAGAGAAAGTAGCACATAATTTATCATCAAAATGACGGGTCATTGCTCCAACAACCAATACGTTGTCTGCTATTTGTTTAGTTCCGCTTTCTGGAGAATCTGTAGGATAATGTAAGTTTTTTTGAATATCAATATCTTCACCATCATTACCTGCAGCTTTTACTAATAATACATCATGTGCTGCAGCGTATTTTATGGCATCATAAACCCAATCAGAGTGAGGAGAGTATGCTTTTCCAAAACTCATATTTACTACTTTTGCTCCATTATCTACTACATATCTAATTGCTTTTGCAACATCTTTATCGTATTCATCACCATCTGGTACAGCTCTTGCAACCATAATTTCTACATGGTTTGCAACTCCGTTCATACCAATACCATTATTTCTTGAAGCAGCAACAATACCAGCAACGTGTGTTCCGTGTAATTCGTCTGCACCACCACCAAGCACAATGTTGTTTCCGTAACCAGGTTTGTCGTTCCAATCATCTGGATTATCACCAGTTACTCTACCTTTAAAATCAAGGTTATACATAATATCTGCTTGACTTGCGAAGTAATCAACACCTTCTTTAATATCTTTTACGGTATCACCTAAGGTACCTTCACCAGCTAAAACTCTAGGTAAATACATCATTGCAGGTTTAACCGCAGCATTGTCTGCATATTTAGACACTTCTTCCATAGTAAATTTTTCTTTTCCTAATTCTTTTACTAAGAAGTCATTTGCGGTCTTAAGCGAATTATACAAACCTGTATAGAATGCCTTACTTCCAGCAGCTTTTTGATATTTTTTAGTATAATCAGCTTTTAATTTTTGGTAGAATTTAAAATCTTCTTTGTCTGCATCAGCAACTTGATCGATTGTTTTACCATCGTATTTAGGTTTTAATTGTGTCATTAAACGGGTGATTTCTAATTGTTCAGGAGCAAGTACTCTATCACCTCCTAAAAAGTTCCAACCGTGCATATCATCAATATAACCATTGCCATCATCATCTTTACCATTTCCTGCAATTTCTTTTGGGTTTGTCCATAAAACATCTTTTAAATCTTCATGTTCAATATCCACTCCAGAATCAACAATACCTACAATTACGGTAGTTGCTTTTTTATTTTTTACAAAATCATAGGCTCTATCTAAGCTCATTCCAGGAACTCCATCTTTTTGGATATCCATGTGTGGCCAAGCTAAAATTTGCGCTTTTGTTAAGGCGTCTCCTTTTGCAACAGCACCTTCAGAGGTTACCATTTTAGGCGCAACAGTTGTTGCAGTTGATGTTGTTGTTTGTGTTGTTTTACAACTTGTAAGAGCCAAGGAAACTATTCCAAGACTTACGATTAATTTGTTGAATTTCATTGTTTTAATTTATTAAAATACTTCGTTAAACTTAAATGTTTGGTCCAAACGGACGCCTTTTTCTGTATGTTTTACGGTGCACAATTCGCTATACGCATCGTGTTCCAAAAATAGTAAAAATTCTTCATTTGCAGCCTTATCTAAGAAAAGCTTTTTTTCATCCATTGTTAACAAGGGTCTTGTGTCATAACCCATAACATACGGAAGCGGTATATGACCTGTTGTTGGCAATAAATCTGCCATAAAAACAATGGTTTTGCCTTTGTATTTAATGTGAGGTAGCATTTGTTTTTCGGTATGACCATCGGCTAAAAAAATATCAAAGCCCAATTCGGAGTTTTTTATGTAGTTAGCATTTCCTAAAGTAACATAATTTAACTGACCACTACTTTCCATTGGATGAATGTTTTCTTTTAAAAATGAAGCTTTTTCTCTAGGATTTGGTTCTGTTGCCCATTGCCAGTGATTTTTATTTGTCCAAAATTTAGCATTTTTAAAAGCAGGTTGGTAATCTGTATGTTCTTTATTCCATTCAATACTTCCACCACAATGGTCAAAATGTAGGTGAGTTAAAAAAACATCGGTAATATCATCTCTATGAAAACCATATTTAGCTAAGGATTTATCTAAAGTAAAATCACCATATAAATAATAATAGCCAAAAAATTTATCTGATTGCTTATTTCCAACGCCAGTATCAATTAAAATTAAACGATTCCCATCTTCTATAAGCATACAACGCATACTCATTTCAATAAGATTTTTACTATCTGCTGGATTGGTACGCTGCCATAAAACTTTGGGCACAACACCAAACATTGCACCTCCATCTAATTTAAAATTTCCTGTTTCTATTGGATAGATTTTCATATATTATATATTTGACTACAAAGATGCTAATTTGTTACTTTATTTAGGTGAAAATTATCATAAATTTGAGAATTATTTTATCTATTCAGCCATTAATTTCTCTCAAAGGTTTACAAAAATTCTCGCAAAGACGCAAAGACGC
>CAZYKN010000036.1:0-4538 GCA_964648135.1 uncultured Flavobacteriaceae bacterium | reverse complement strand
AGCCATTAATTTCTCTCAAAGGTTTACAAAAATTCTCGCAAAGACGCAAAGACGCAAAGTTTTGAATGTAATATCAATTCAATATCAAAATATGCTAAATAAATTTGAAATAGAATTGGTATAATTTAGATTTAGAGAATATTATCGTCCTATCACAGGTTGATAATAACTAATTATTCTATTTTTTTACTTATAACTTGATGGTCTTTGCGTCTTTGCGAGAAAAAGAATAAAAATTATATGTTTTAAAAACTAACCTTCTGGTTTCCAAAACACTTCTTCAAAATTTATAATTTTATTATCCCTAATTTTTATGCCTTCGCTTTCTAAAAGTTGTTGCATTAAATTTGTGCCATCAAAATGATGTTTTCCTGTGAGTAATCCTTTACTATTTACCACTCTGTGTGCGGGAATTGTATCATCAAATCCTGCTTTATTCATTGCCCAACCAACCATTCTAGCAGATTTTGCACTTCCTAAATATTTGGCAATTGCTCCATAGGAAGTAACTTTACCAAAAGGGATTTTACGTGCTACACAATAGACTTTTTCAAAAAAATTAAGGTTTTCATCAATCAAAACAACTTAATTAACTCTTAAACGTTGATTAATAGTAATGATATTATCCGTTAAGCCGTTTAACGATTTTAATTTAGAAACTGTAATACCATAACGCTTAGAAATATTATATAAGGTATCTCCTTTTTTAACAATGTGATAGGATGAATTTGTAAAATTAGTTGCTGGTTTTGAAAAGGAAACCACTCTCAATGACTGATCAATTTCTAAACGGTCTTCTTTACGGATATTGTTAATTTTACATAATTCACCTACTGTTAAGTTATATAAACGTGCAATTGAATATAAATTCTCGCCTTTTTTTACAATATGCACTCCAGATTTAGAATGAACACTTGGTTGTGCAACGCTTTGTTTTACAGGAACAGTTGAGCCATCATCTTTTACAAAAACTTCTTTGCCATCAATAATAATGGTATATCCATTTTGTGAATACAATGATATTGTCAGTAAAAAAAATCCAAATAATAATAATCTTTTCATAGTTGTTGTTTGTTTATTGTGCAAAGCTATAAAATATTTAAAACTTTACAACACCTAAAGTAGCAATTTCTCCTTTTAGCAAATTCCATGCTTTATGTGCAATTACATTTCCACGATCATCATAAACAATAAATTCTGCGGTGTTTGGACCTACATAACCTTGATTAATTGCCTGAATATCAATCTTATTATAACCTTTATGTTTGTCTAAATTTATATGTAATGTATAATATAATCCGTCTAGATGTACATTTCCATCTACTTCTTTTTCGTTTAAAAAAACACGTACTCTATCTCCATCAACTAAACCAAAATCTTTGTATTCAATGCGTACAAATTTGGTGTTGGATTGTATTGTTCCTAAATTTTGCGAGGTTTTAAATGTTTTATTTGTTGTATTTCTTCCGTCAAAATGCTTTACTACCATTACATCTTTATCTTCTTCATGTGTTTTAGGTAAAAGCATAGGATTTTTATATTCATTAAATGGATTTAGATACTTTTTCACATCAAATGAATAACTCAAAGGTAATGGTTGCTCCTTTTTATAAAACAGATAGGATAAATCTGCATTTGAATCATTGGTAAATTCAATGTTTTTTTTAATTAATTTAGCATTAATCTCAAAACTATTTCTTTTATCAGAAAAAGGATTGTAAATAGTATCTTGTTGTGCAAATGTTGAAATTGCAAACAATAAAACAATTATAAAAATACTATTTCTAAACATTTATCTATTAATTTTTATCTATTAGCAAGCAAAATTTATGCCATGAATACAATTGCGAAAATAATCAATTTTAAGAGCTAGATTGTTAAATAATTCAGAAAATAATTGATTTTATCTTTCAGTTTTACCAAAGTTGTAACTATTGGCTCAAGTAAATCAACTTCAATACAAAAAAGCATAAGTTTGCCATAACTATTGACGTAATATTAAATTTACGTTGATGAAATTTAGTTTTTACTCATATATTTCATATTTTCCACTCACAACTTGGCGTCTTTGCGCCTTTGCGAGAAAAATAGGGTAAAAAAAATTAATAGTTCAATTATTTTTAAAGACAACAATAAAAAGTATGTATTTTTGTTTTTAATAGCATAAATTATTCCTATTTAAAATGAAGAAAAAAATATTTTTAGTTCTATTTCTTACAATAGTTGGTTATTTAGCATATCAAGCCTATGATTTTTATTTATCACCAAATAATAATTTAAAAGGCATTTACCTTGTTCCTAAAGATGCCGTTTTAGTGGTTGAAACGCAAAAACCCATTGATAACTGGAAAGATATAAGCAGTAGTGAAATATGGAAACACCTTCAAAAAAACGATTATTTTAAACATCTCACAAGTAGTTTAAATGGTTTAGAAAATGTATTTAATGAACAAAAAACACTCATCGATTTTATTGGAAATAGAGCCTTTATATTGTCCGTTCATGTTACACAAAAGAAGAAATATGATATCCTTTATATTGCAGATTTACAAAAAATAGCTAAGCTTAATCTTCTAAAAAATCACTTGTCTTCTTTTATTGGTGATGATTACAAACTCACTAAACGAAAATACCATCAGCATGAAATTTTAGAGTTTTACAATAAAAAAACGAGAGAAATACTTTCTATTTCATTTATTGAAAATCAGTTAATTGCATCATTTACACACACCCTTGTAGAACATGCCATCAATCAGTTTAATGAACCTGTAATTGGTAGAGATTTAGCCTTTATTGATATTAGTAAAAAAGTGGGTTATCAAGATATGTTTAGATTATATGTACAATATAAATACCTAAATTCTTATTTGAATTGTTTTTTTAATCAAACCGACGATTTGGTTAAAAGCATCAACAAAACCTTTAAATATTCTGGCTTCACTTTTGATTTAAAGTCCAATAATACGCTTGTTGCAGACGGATTTACAAACACCAACGAAAGTGCTGGAATATATTTAAAAGCCCTACAAAAATCGGGTAAAAGTAGCCGTTCTATTGCCAAAATTGCTCCAAAAAGAACGGCAATGTATTTGAGTTTTGCCTTTGATAGTTTTGAAAAATTTTATGCTCATTTTGAAGAAGTCCAAAAAGAAAATCCTAAACAATTTACAAGTTATCAAGACAATATTGATAAAATTGAAAATTATCTTGACATTGATATTAAAAAGAACTTCGTTTCATGGATTGCTGATGAAATTGCCATTCTACAAATGCAGTCTATAAGCAGAAATACAAACAATGAAATGGCGTTAGTTTTAAAAATTAAAAACAAGGCAAAAGCTATTAAAAACTTGGATTTTATTTTGGAACAAATTAGAAAAAAATCTCCTGTTAAATTTAAAGGCGTTCAATATAAAGGTTTTAATATTAAATATTTATCCATTAAAGGATTTTTTAATGTATTTTTAGGTGATTTATTTAAAAAAATAGATAAACCGTACTTTACTATTATTGATGATTATATTGTTTTCTCAAATCATCCCAATACTTTAAAAAATATAATTGATGATTATTTAGGGAAAGAAACGCTTATAAAATCTGAAGATTTTAATGATTTTAATAATTCATTTGATAAAAAATCGAGTGTTTTTATGTATTTGAATACACCTGTATTATATAAAAATATTTACGCTTTAGCTGATACAAAAACCAAACGGCAACTTACAAAAAATAAGGATTTTATTATTTGCTTTCCTGAAATTGGTTTTCAGCTTACACCTTATGTTAATCTGTTTGAAAGCAAACTTATCGTAAATTATCAAGATCCTAATATTGTTAAAAGTAAAGAGCAATTTAAAGATAAAATATTAGGACCAAGAACACATACTGAAACAATAGATAACACAAATACGACTAATATTCTTGAAATAGAGCAAAAAGATTTGTTTAAAGTACCATCAATTAATCCAAGAAATTTATCTGATGACGAATATATTGTCCGTTTTAAAAACAATAAAATTCGTATTGAAGTTGGCTTAAAAGACGGTTTCCCTGATGGTAAATACCGAGAATATCACCCTAATGGAGCACTCAAACTCAAAGGACGTTTTAAAAATGGAAAGAAAATCAAAACTTGGAAAGCTTATGATACTAATGGAAAATTATTAGATAAAAAACGCTTTTAGTTACTAACTGACTTTACGCAAAATTTTCACGATTAAGTCACATTTTTAATTTGACTTGTTGATAACTCTCTGATTTGCCTCATAGTATATTTTAAGGCGTTATAATATATTTTGTCTTTCAAAGCAAAAGCTTTAATTTGAATCCTACCTTTCAATATTTCAACCTTAGAGTATGTCCTAATAGAAAGGTGAAAATGATTATTTTGTGTTTTTACCGTTTTAATTGGCGATTTTCCAAAAGATGTTATTTGCTTTACCTCTTTATAATATTACTCTACAATCCACTGTTTTTTGTAAATTGTAGTTACTTGCTCAAAAGATAAACTCAAATCGCTACTTATTTATTAGATACAA
>CAZYKN010000035.1:4118-10395 GCA_964648135.1 uncultured Flavobacteriaceae bacterium | reverse complement strand
AACAAAAAAGAATTAGAAAATAGAGTAAAAGATATACTGAATAAGGAGTAACAAACGCTAACAAAATGTAAACGTAATTGCGGTTTTAGTGCTAAATTCAAAGTGAGTATCTTTGTACAAAGTTTAGTGATAAATTGAAAGTTGAGCACCTTTAAATCCGCTACTATTCTTATACTAACCGTTCTAAAGCAACACCAATACAAGTTAATTATGCTTTAAATTTAACCATTATTTAGATTTAATTATTCATATTTTGTAGCCTGTTTTTTCACTTCCAACTTTGCGTCTTTGCTAGAAAAAAAATTATCAGCTTATACCAATCTAAGTTTGAATATATAATGTAGTGAAATTATATTTAAAATATTTTGAGAAAAGTATAATGTAATATGATAAGGTTGATTTTGAAGTAATCCTTACATTAATCAATTATTTAGGCTAACTTTTAACTTAAAATAACAGCAATACCATTAAAACGGTAGCGTTTTTATTCTTGCGTTGTGTTTAATTTAAGAAAAAATGTAAAATAAATAATAAAACCTAAAGCACAAGTATAAAAAATTGTTAATATCTTTAAATAATTTTGCTTGACTATTAAAATTTAAAAAACTAAATTTACTTGCTTACCTGCAATTACATCAAACGTTTATATCATTATAATAATTTTTGTAGTATAAACGTTTGATGTAATTGCAGGTAATGAATGAGATACTTATATGTAAAATACTCAACAAGACAACAGTAACTTTTTAAAACATAAATTAATTAAAAATGTCCAGTTTTTTCATAAATAAACTGGACATTTTATTATATTTGCATAAATTATTTTTTATTGAAAACAACTGAATACATAACGAATAAGATAAATAGATTTTCAAAAGGATATGTTTTCACCTATAAAGACTTTAGTGATGAGGTGAAAAACAAAGAAGCAATTATAAAAAGTTTGAATAGAATGGCTGTTGCTGGGAAAATCAATAAACTTTCTAAAGGAAAATATTATAAAGTTGAAACTACTATTTTTGGTGATTTACTACCTAAGCAAAAACAAATTGTAAAAGATTTGTTGGAAAAAAACGGAAGAACAATCGGATATATCACTGGTTATAGTTCTTATAACGAATTAGGACTTACCACACAAATAAGTAATACAATACAAATTGGTAAAAACGAAATTAGAACTTCATTTAAAAGAGGTATTTACAAAATATCGTTCATCAAACAGAAAAATAAAATTACAAAAGAAAACATTCCTTTGCTAAAATTATTAGATGCTATACGATATATCAAAAAAATACCAGATGCAACAATAGATTTTTCTTGTAGTCGTTTAATGTCAATTTTAAAAAAATTATCAAACAAAGAAATTAATTTAATGATGAAATTGGCTTTAAATTATCCACCATCAACTCGTGCTTTGCTAGGTGCTTTATTAGAAAACATTAATTGTAACGCATCATTAGAAATTTTAACGAAGTCTTTAAATCCTATTACTACTTACAAACTTTCTGTATCAAAAAAGATTTTACCAAACATTAAAAACTGGAATATTCAGTGAAACTGCACGAAAACATAGCGTTATTTAAACAAGCAGTTCGGTTTACTGCTCAACAAAAAGGAATATTAGATATTTATATTGAAAAAGATTATTGGGTAACACTTGCACTATTTACAATTTTTAAAAATAACATAGGAAAAGAAACTATTTTCAAAGGAGGAACAGCATTATCAAAATGTAATCACTTAATAGATCGGTTTTCAGAAGATATTGATTTAGTAATATTACGAAAGGATAGAGAAACAAATAATCAACTAAAAACAAAACTCAAAAAAATATCTAAGTGCGTAGAAAGTGTAATTCCAGAAATACATATTGATGAAATTACCAATAAAATGGGAATGATTCGAAAAACAGCACATAATTATGACAAAAACTTTGATAATGATTTTGGACAAATAAGAGATATTGTCATTATTGAATCATCTTGGTTAGGAAATTTTGAGCCTTATTCAAAAGGAATTGTTAGTTCTTTTATTTACGAAATGATGATTCAAACCAATCAATTAGACATAATTGAGGAATACAACATAAACCCTTTTGAAGTTTTAGTATTAAGTCCTAAAAGAACCCTTTGTGAAAAGATTATGAGTTTAGTTCGATTTTCTTACACAAAAGAACCAATTAATGATTTACGTCTTAAAATAAGACACGCTTATGATATCCATATGATTTTAAAAGATACTGAATTTAGAGGCTTTTTCAATTCAGAGAAATTTGATTATATGTTATTAAAAGTAGCAAATGATGACGCATTAAGTTTTAAAAGCAATAATGAATGGTTATCAAACCATCCTACAAAAGCCATTATATTTTCCGATACAAAAAATATTTGGAATGAAATTAAAACTACTTATGAAAATGAATTCAAGAGGTTAGTCTTTGGAGAGTTCCCAAATGAAACTGAAATAATGAATACATTGATAACTGTAGCAAATAGATTAAAAGAATTCGAATGGGATATACAAGTCAAAATTGTAAAACAACAGAACGAACTATAAAAAACAATCCACAAAATCTGCTAAAATATGGAGTAGTAAACCAATGGCTACAATTCTTGTTTTTTTGAATAACAGCCCAAACACATAAAAACCAATGGCAATATAAGTGTGTAACGGATGAAAATTTATACTACATCTATTTGGGTCAAATATTGGAGTTGCTAGCAAGTGATCTAAATCAATTACCATAGTTGCAATAAAAATTAAATATACTTTTTTCCAATTTCTTCTAAAAAAAATAAAAGCAATAAGTGCAGTAAACACAAAATGCAATCCGTAATGAATTAAAAATTTATACATTTGGCAAAAGTATAGAAAATCAACATTCTTAACTAAAGATTCAATATTTAAAACACCATTTATGAAAGTAGCCATTATTGGAGGAGGAGCAGCTGGTTTTTTTACAGCAATTAATATTAAAGAGAATTATGAGAATGCAGCGGTTACTATTTTTGAAAAATCAGCTAAAATATTATCTAAAGTCAAGGTTTCTGGTGGAGGACGATGTAATGTTACTAACGGAATTGATTCCGTAAAAGAATTAGCCAAAGCCTATCCAAGAGGAGAAAAACAATTGCGTAAAGTCTTTGGTGTTTTTAGTAATAAAGATGTTATACAGTGGTTTGAAAGTAGAGGAGTGGCACTCGTTACGCAAACGGATAACTGTGTTTTTCCAAAATCTCAAAACTCTCAAACTATAATAGATTGCTTTATAACAGAAATAAAACGACTAAATATTTCCATAGCATTTAAAAAAGGAGTACAGCAAATAACAGAACAAAATACGCAATTAAAGCTTCATTTTACGGACAATACAAGCAATTTGTTTGATAAAGTTGTTGTTGCAACTGGTGGTTCTCCAAAACGTAAAGGCTTAGATTGGTTAGCAACTTTAGGTCATGAAATAAAAGCACCTGTACCTTCTTTATTTACGTTTAATATGCCAAATGAAGGCATTACAAAATTAATGGGTATTGTGGTTGAAAAGACTATGGTAAGCATTCAGGGAACAAAATTAAAATCAAATGGACCTTTATTAATCACGCATTGGGGAATGAGCGGTCCTGCAATACTTAAATTGTCTGCTTTTGGAGCACGTTTGTTAAGCGAAAAAGAATATCAATTTAAAGTGCAAGTCAATTGGATAGATATTTTAAATACCGATGAAGTAAAACGTGAAATAACACAAATTGTAAACTCAAATTTGAATAAACAATTAGCGACTATAAAACCCTTTAAATTACAAACAAGATTATGGCATTACTTGTTAAATAAAATTGATTTACCATTAGATAGAAAATGGAAAGAAATAGGAAACAAAGGCATTAACAAATTGGTAAATATTTTAACAAATGACGTATATCAAGCCGAAGGAAAAACAACTTTTAAAGAAGAATTTGTTACTTGTGGAGGCGTTTCACTTCAAGATGTTGATTTTAAAACCATGCAAAGTAAAAAAGTAAAAAACCTCTATTTTACAGGAGAGGTTTTAGATATTGATGGTATAACAGGAGGATTTAACTTCCAAGCAGCTTGGTCAACGGCTTTTGTTGCAGCTAAGCTGAAGTAGTCTTTTTAGTCTTTGGTCGTTAGTCTTTTTAGTCTTTGGTCGTTAGTCTTTTTAGTCTTTGGTCGTTAGTCTTTGGTCTTTGGTCTTCGGTCTTCCGTCTTCCGTCTTCCATCTTCAAAAACTACTCTACTTCAAAAACATTATTTTTTAAATCTACATCAATCATTTGTTTAGAAGTATCTATTAGTACTTTTTTTACTGTTTTATTTGCAGTGAATTTATAAGTTGGATAAGCCCAAGCCCAATCTTTTAATTTGGTTGCTTTGGTTTTTTTGCTTCCTAACATCATTCGTAATGGAATGTAAAAATCTTCTTCGGAATTATCAGAATAAATCACTTTTAAATCTATTGGCATAGGCATTGCTCCAATACGTTCAAGAGTGATTTCTTTTCCAGAAACGGATTGAATTCCGTAATCAATATTATGAATAGTTTCTGTCCATTCGTTTAAATACCAATGCAATTGGATGCCAGAAATTTTTTCTGCTGTTCTTGTAATATCATTCGGATTTGGATGTTTGAATTTAAAATCCGTATAATATTTTTTGAGTGTTTTTAATACATTTTCTTTACCGATAATATATTCCATTTGCGATAAAAATAATAAGCCTTTATCGTAACTATTAATTCCGTAAGCCATATTGGTATTAAAGCGATCACCTTGAGTTGTTAAAGGTTCATTTTTACCAGAATGCACTAAATAGTTGTAGTATTGATAGGCACCAATATATGGATAATCTTTCTTTCCATCGATATTTTCATCAGCTAAAGCGTTAATATACGAAGTAAAACCTTCATCCATCCAAGGATGCTCCGTTTCATTACTCGCCAACACAAACTGATTCCATGAATGTGCCATTTCATGACGCATCGTGCCAACCAAGCTCTTATATTTTCGTTGTCCTGTAATTAAGGTACACATACCGTATTCCATTCCTCCATCACCACCTTGAATGATACTGTATTGTTTATAAGGATAGTTACCCATCAACTGATTGTAAAATTTCATGGTTTTAACAGCATCATTTTCCATTTTTTTCCAATTGGCTTTAAATTCATCACTTAAAGTTTTTTTATAGAAAAAGTGCATGGTTGTTTTGTTGTTTACTTTTTTAATATCATGGATAAAATCTTTGTCTGCAACCCAAGTAAAATCGTGTACATCAGGAGCAATAAAATGCCAAGAAAGTTTATCTCCTTTTGGTCTTAAAACTTGATAACCTTTACGTTCATAACCATAGCCAATTTTTTGAGGTTCTTGCAAATAACCAGTTCCTGCAAGCATATAATTTTTATCGATGTTTATAGTTACATCAAAATTTCCCCAAACACCAAAAAATTCACGAGCAATATAAGCATCGGCATGCCAACCTTCAAAGTCGTATGCTGCTAATTTAGGATACCATTGCGTCATAGATAGAGCAACTCCTCCTTTATTATTTCTTCCACTTCGTCTTATTTGTAGTGGTACTTGCGCCTTAAAGTTCATATTAAAAGTTGATTTTGCGCCAGATTTTATAGGTTTATTTAAGGTAACTTTTAAAATTGTACCAATCACTTCGTATTTAAGCGGAACACCATCCTGCGTAAGCGAAAGTATTTTTTGATAACCTATTTCGTTTGGTTTTAGTTTCGCAATTCTACTTTCAAAAACAGGATGCTCTTTAGTGCCAATGTTTGGAGCCATTCTCTTGTCTGGATCTTCAATAGTTTGTACTCTTGCATCCATTTCTGAATTTGGTTGAAAGGCATTAAAGTATAAATGATAAAAAACGACCCTTAAATCATCTGGAGAATTGTTGGTATAGACTAGTTTTTGTGTTCCGTTAAACTGATAATTAGTTACATCCATATCAATATTCATGGTGTAATCCACGTGTTGCTGCCAATACGTACTGCTTGGTTTTACTGTATTTATTTGAGATGAAGCAGTGTTTTGAGTTGTTTTACACGATAAAAACATCGATATAATAAAAGGAACTAGAATGTATTTTTTCATTTTTTGTTTAATTAATAGTAGGGTTGCAAGGTATTAAAAAAAATGGATATCATTTAAAATGGATTTGGATAATTGTAAAGGAGTGTTTTTTGATAAAATGGTAAAGACTATTTCATTTTAAAATATAAAAAAAATGTAATAAATTTAGAGGA
>CAZYKN010000035.1:0-4018 GCA_964648135.1 uncultured Flavobacteriaceae bacterium | reverse complement strand
GAAAAATTCACGTGAATTTTTCCAGTCAACTAAATTTTTTATATATTTGCAAAAAATATAAAATGTATATAGAGCGAGTTATTGAACAAAAAATAATAGATTATCTAAAGACGTCAAACGATGTAATTGTTGTTTATGGAGCTAGACAAGTTGGTAAATCTACTATGATTAGCCATATTATTAGTAAAATAGATTTGCAAACATTAAAAATAAATGCTGAAGAATTAAAATATAATACCATTTTTTCAAGTAGAGATTTAGATAAAATGAATGAATTAGTAGAAGGTTATGAATTGCTTTTTATTGACGAGGCGCAAACTATTGAAAATATAGGTATAAATATAAAAATTTTACACGATGCAAATCCTACTTTAAAAATTATTTTAAGTGGTTCTTCATCATTTGATTTGTCAAATAAAATTAAAGAGCCATTAACAGGAAGGACAAAAACATTTTTGCTATTTCCGTTGGCATTTAGTGAGTTAAGAAGTCAATTTAATAAATTTGAATTGAAAGAACGATTAAAACAATCGTTAGTTTTAGGAGAATATCCAAAACTAACGCATTTAAAAACAAGTAAAGACAAAGTAAGTCATTTAAAAGAACTTGCATCGTCTTATTTATATAAAGATGTTCTGACTTTTACTAAAATAAAAAATGCAAATAAATTATATGATTTGTTGCGGTTATTGGCTTTTCAAATAGGTAATACAGTTTCCATATTAGAATTATCAAGAAGTTTAAAGGTAAAAAGTGAAACGGTAGAACGTTATATAGATTTGTTAGAAAAGGCGTTTATTATCTTTAGATTGTCAGGATTTTCAAGAAATTTAAGAAAAGAAATACGCAAACAAGATAAAATATTTTTTTATGATTTAGGTATCAGAAATTCTATTATTGAAAATTTAGCACCATTAGAAAACCGTACAGATGTTGGTCAGTTATGGGAAAATTTTTTAATAGTAGAACGATTAAAAAAAATAAATTATCATGAATTATACCGTAAAACTTACTTTTGGAGAACCTATACAGGAGCCGAAATTGATTATATAGAAGAATATGATGATAAATTATTTGCTTACGAATTCAAATACGGAAAAAAAATACCAAAAGCACCAAAAACATGGATAGCAACTTATAAAAATGCTAGTTTTGATTATGTGAATAGAGATAATTTTTTTGAGTTTATTTTTTAATAATCATTAACTAGTCTAAAATGATTATGCAACATTTCAATCATCACTCATAAATCAAATATTTCCGTCTTATCCTTTTAAATCGTGATACATCGTTAAGCCAAGTTCCTCTAATTTCTCTATAAGTATAACCTTGCTCAATGTGATGTTGTAACTTTTTTGTTCCTGCTAATTTTGTAAAAAACGGATTAAAAAAAGCAGCTTTCTCTTTAGTATTAACATACGCTTCAATAAGCCATTCTAGGTTGAGTAAATTCAGTTTTTTATGATTTCTTAAATCCATTCCATTACAAATTTTGCCTTGATGTTTTGGGTATTTTGCTCCAGCATTAGGTTGAGGCGTAAAGGAAAATGGAAAATATTTTTTATTTAAAAAAGGAGAACCAAATACTTGAAATTGCATTTCTGTTCCTCGTCCACAGCTTACATTTGTGCCTTCAAAAAAGGCTAAACTAGGATATAAATTTATTGCAACTGCATTTGGTAAATTAGGCGATGGTTTAATTGGTAAATTATAAGGAGTTTGATGCGTGTAATGTTGTAAAGGAATGACTTTTAAGTTACATTGAATTCCGTTTTCTAGCCATTTTTCACCATTAATCATTTGCGCATATTCGCCAATAGTCATTCCGTAAACTAGTGGAACAGGGTGCATTCCAACAAAAGATTGGTATTCTTTTTCTAAAATTGGACCATCAATATAATGTGCATTAGGATTTGGTCTATCAAGTACAATAAGTTGTATATTATTTTCCGCACAAGCTTCCATAACATAATGTAACGTAGAAATATAGGTGTAAAATCGTACGCCAACATCTTGAATATCAAACAAAACAATGTCAATATTTTTTAATTGTGTTTTACTAGGTTTTTTATTTTTTCCGTAAAGTGAAATTATGGGTAAACCTGTTTTAGAATCAATTCCATTTTTAATATGTTCACCAGCATCTGCTTTTCCTCTAAAACCGTGCTCTGGTGCAAAAACTTTTTTTAATCCGTTTGTATGCTTTTTTAGATAATCAACCAAATGAATGTTTTTATCATTTATTTGAATAATAGAAGTCTGATTTGCAACAACAGCAAAATTTTTATCAGCTAATAATGGTAAATAATGGTTTAGCTGGTTTGCTCCAGTTATAATTGAGGGTTGTTTTTTTTCGTGAGATTCTGAAACAAGTTCAGAATGACGATTCTCCTGTCTTGCGTCTTCCGTCCTCCATCTTCCGTCTTCGGTCTTCGGTCTTCCGTCTTCCATCTTCCGTCCTCCATCTTCCGTCTTCGGTCTTCGGTCTTCTGTCCTCCATCTTCTGTCTTCGGTCTTCGGTCTTCCGTCTTCGTTCTTCCGTCCTCCATCTTCCGTCTTCGGTCTTCGGTCTTCCGTCTTCTTCAAACCACTTCCGCAAGAAACTGTAAAAAGTGAAATTATAAACCAAATAAAAAAAGTATTTTTGAATTTTAAAACTAATTGTGTCATATTGAATTACGAATTATTTATAGCAAAGCGATTAATCGCCAATAAGAAGAGTAAAAATAGTATTTCTTCTTCAATTATCAAAATTGCCATTGTGTCAATTGCTGTGAGTATGATTGTAATGATCATATCAATTTCTACAGGAATTGGTTTAAAGCAAAAAATTAAAGAAAAATTATCTGGCTTAAACGGTCATGTGGTGATTAATAAATTTAATAATACCAATGGTGTTTTTTCGGTTAAACCGATTAGTAAAAATCAAAAATTTTATCCTAATTTTAAGGATGTTAAAGGGATAAAACACGTTCAAGTTTTTGCTACAAAAACAGGAATTATACGTACAGAAACCGACTTTGAATCGGCTATTTTTAAAGGAGTTGATACGGATTATGATTGGTCTTTTTTTAAGGATTACCTTGTAGAAGGAACTGTTTTACATCTCAAAGAAAAGCAAATTAATGAAGTGCTTATTTCAAAAATAATTGCGGATAGATTAAACTTACATCTTGGTGATCATTTTAATATGTGGTTTGTAAAAAATATTGATAATGAGGTACAAAATATTTCAAAAAAAGGAATTAAAGCCAATGCCAAAGGAAGAAAATTAAAAGTTGTTGGTATTTACAATTCTGGAGTAGTAGATTTTGATAAATTATTTGTAATTGGCGATATTAAATTAGTGCAGCGTTTAAATAAATGGAAAAAAGACCAAGTTGGAGGCTTTGAAGTGTTTATTAATAATTTTGATGAGTTACACCTTAAAGAAGAACAAATTTACGAAAGTATTGATCCGTCTTTAACTTCAAGGTCAATTGCAGATAAAGATCATAATTTGTTTGAATGGTTAGATATGTTTGACGTAAATATTCGTTTAATCATTATTATTATGATTATCATTTCTGGAATTAATATGATTACAGCTTTGTTGGTTTTAATTTTAGAACGTACTCAAATGATTGGGATTTTAAAATCTCTTGGAAATTCTAATAAAAGTATTCAAAAAATATTTTTATACAATGCTGCATATCTTATTGTTAAAGGGCTGTTTTGGGGAAACCTTATCGGAATTGGTTTGCTGTTAATTCAAAAACAATTCGGATTAGTAACTTTAGATCCAGAAAATTATTATGTACATAAAGCTCCAGTTTATATAAATTTAGGATACATTTTATTATTAAACTTTGGGACATTAGTGTTAAGTTTGCTAATGTTAATTATTCCTACTTTTATGGTAACAAAAATTAATCCTGTAAAAGCAATTAAATTCGTTTAAATTATGAAGAAACTACTACTTATTTTTTCTATATTATTTTTGTTTGTTAATTGTGTTTCAGAAACAAAAAAGAAACCT
>CAZYKN010000034.1:5092-10598 GCA_964648135.1 uncultured Flavobacteriaceae bacterium | reverse complement strand
ATAGTATCTTAAAATTTTCTGCTGTTTGAGTTCCGTTAATAGATTTATGATTATTAGAATAAGTATTATAACGGAACGAGTTCAGAAAATTTAGATTAGCTTTCGTAAGCCTAGATTTTTTTGGTTCGTTTTTTTATCAATGAAAAAAATGAACAAATAAGATATTGTACTAGTTATTAGATTTTTAAGTATCAGTATAAATTACCCGTTAGATTTGTAGTAGATTTAAAAAATTTAGTAGAAATAAAAACTATAATTATGGAACAAACATACAAAAGAAACATTCATCTCGTTAGAATATTTGCCATTTTAGGGTTTTTAGCGGCTATGGCATATACACCAAAACTATGGATTACCAATACTGAATTTCCAAAAATACCACGTTTTGATTTTATTCCAATTCCTCAACATCCATGGGATTATATTCTGGCTTTTCTGTTGGTTGTATTACTCATAAGCTTTCTTTTTAAACCAAAAAAACATATTGGTATAAGTATTGTTATTTTGTATTTTGTAATGGCAATGATAGATCAAAACAGGCTACAACCTTATTTCTACGAAAGTATTTTAATCATATTCATTGTTTCCTATTTGCGAAAAAGCAGAAAAAATACGACCATTATATTACATTGTTTAATGTTTATTTTTATAGCTACTTATTTTTGGAGTGGTATTCATAAATTTAACTCAAATTTTAATGCTCAATGGATGCATGCACTACAAAAACACTTTTCTTTTGTTCCAGAAATTATTAGAGCTTCCTTTACCTATTTGGTTGCTTTAACTGAAGCTTTAATGGGTGTTTTCTTACTTTTTAATAAAACTCGAAAACTTGGAGTTGTTGCCATTGTTTTAATGCACATAACCATTGTTGGCACGCTCATTTGGTTAGGTTACGGTTTTAATGTTATTCCATGGAATTTGCAAAATATATTAAGTGTAGTTGTCTTATTTTGGGCTTATAAATCTGAATACACGTTAGCTGTTTTCGATAAATTTTACAATTATAAAAAAGCAATTATTTTATTTATCGTATTTGTATTGCCTGCCACTAATTTACTATTCGGATTTTGGGATCATCTTTTATCCTTTAGTTTCTTTTCATCAAAATTAAACTATTATTATGTGGAAATATTAGATGATGATTTATACAAAAATATCCCAAAAAATATTAAAAAATACGAACAACAAATTGATGGGAAACATGTTATTTACCTTAATAGTTGGGAAGGTGCTGTAAACCAAGTATTACTTTATCCAGAAGACCGAGTTGCAAAAAAAGTCAATCAATATTTAAAATCATTTGCCAAAAGCCCAAAAAAAGAAGGACTTACAAAAATGGTTGAATACAATCACGAATTACTAAAAACCAACAACTAAAGACCAAAGACTAAAAAGACTATATTTGCAAAAAAAAATAAACAATGTCCACTTTTAACGATTTAAACTTATCAAAACAACAGCTTAATGCTTTAGAAGATTTAGGTTTTGTAACACCAACACCTATTCAAGAACAATCTTTTTCGGTTATTATGTCTGGAAAAGACATGGTTGGTATAGCACAAACAGGTACAGGAAAAACCTTTGCTTATATGCTACCAATCATTAGAAGTTTAAAGTATTCTGAACAACAAAGTCCACGTGTTTTAATTTTAGTACCTACAAGAGAACTCGTGTTACAAGTGGTTGAAGAAATTGAAAAACTCACTACTTATATCAACTTACGTGTTTTGGGTGTTTACGGTGGAGCAAACATCAATACACAAAAAAGAGCCATATTAGATGGACAAGATATTATTGTGGCAACACCAGGAAGAGTGTATGATTTAGCGTTGAGCAAAGCATTAAAAACATCAGAAATAAAAAAAATTGTTATTGATGAAGTAGATGTTATGCTAGATTTAGGCTTTAGATTTCAACTGATGAATATTTTTGAAATCCTCCCTCAAAAACGTCAAAACATTATGTTTTCTGCAACTATGACAGATGATGTTGAAGCCTTAATTAATGATTATTTTACTGCTCCACAAAAAGTATCTATTGCTGTAAGCGGAACACCCTTAGACAATATTTTGCAAACCACTTATGATGTAGAAAATTTTTACACCAAAGCCAACTTATTATCCCATTTAATAAAAGATAAAGAAACTTTTAGTAAAGTCTTAGTTTTTGTTTCAAATAAACGAAGAGCAGATTTATTATTTGAAGTTTTAAACGAAGATTATAATGATGAATTATGTATTATTCACTCTAATAAAACTCAGAATTACAGAATACGTTCTATCAAACAATTTGAAAGTGGTGAAAATAGGATTTTGGTTGCCACCGATGTAATGGCTCGTGGTTTGGATATTGATGAAATAAGTCATGTAATAAATTTTGACACGCCAAACTTTCCCGAAAATTACATGCACAGAATTGGTAGAACAGGACGTGCAAAAAAAGAAGGAAAATCCATTTTATTTACCACAGCACACGAACAAGAATATAGAGAAGCCATTGAACAATTAATGGATTACGTCATTCCTAAAACCCCATTTCCAACAGAAGTTGAAGTTTCAGAAAAATTAACTCGAGAAGAACGTCCCGAAGAAAAAGAACACCACAATCCGCATAAAGTAACCAAAGGTTTTGAAGCAGGAGAGGCATTTCATGAAAAAAGCGAAAAAAACTCAAAAACAAACCAAGGAGGTTCTTACCGAAGACTAATCGCTAAAAAGTATAAAAAACCCAAAACAAGAGGAGATAAAAATTACAATAAAAAGAAAAGAAGATAAATTATTGTATTTTTATTAACAATGAAAAAACTATATTTGTCCTATAAATATAATTATACCTTAATATATAATGAATACAAATTATTTTACCGAAGAGCACGAAAGTTTTAGAAAGAGTTTTAAAGCATTTTTACAAAAAGAAGTTGTGCCTTATGTCGATCAATGGGAAAAGGAAGGAAAAGTAGATCCATCTATTTGGAAAAAATTTGGTGAAATGGGATATTTCGGATTAATTTATCCAGAAAAATATGGTGGTTTAGATTTAGATTTATTTTATACGGTTATCTTTTTAGAAGAATTACAAAAGGTAAATTCAGGCGGATTTGCAGCTACAATGTGGGCTCATAACTATTTAGCCATGACACACCTTGAAAAAGAAGGCACAGAAGAAATAAAAGAAAACTATTTAGCACCAAGCATAACAGGAGATAAAGTAGGTTGTTTATGTATTACAGAGCCTTTTGGAGGTTCAGATGTGGCAGGAATGCGAACTACTGCGGTAAAAAAAGGTGATACTTATGTAATTAACGGTTCAAAAACATTTATAACCAATGGTTTATATAGTGATTATCTAGTGGTAACTGCAAAAACAAATCCAGAAGATAAATATAAATATAAAGGTATAAGTATCTTTGTAGTAGATAGAAATACCAAAGGAATAACTTCAACAAAATTAGATAAACTGGGTTGGAGAGCATCAGATACCGCAGAAATTGCATTTGATAATGTAATTATTCCGTCAAGTAATTTAATGGGAGAAGAAAATGCAGGCTTTGGGTATATTATGCAACATTTTGCCTTAGAACGATTAATTATGGGAATCAATGCACATGCTAGAGCAGAATTTGCCATTGATTACGCTTTACAATATATGAGTGAGCGTAAAGCTTTTGGAAAAACAATAAATACTTTTCAAGTGCTAAGACATAAAATTGTAGATATGACCAGTGAAATGGAACTATGCAAAGAATTCAATTATTCTGTAGCTAATAAACTAAACAATGGTGAATACGCTGTAAAAGAAGCTACCATGTCAAAATTATTAAGTACAAAAATGGCTGATAAAGTGATCTATGATTGTTTACAACTATTAGGAGGTTACGGTTATATGGAAGATTATCCATTAGCACGTTTATTAAGAGATAGTAGAATTGGACCTATTGGAGGAGGGACTTCAGAGATATTAAAAGAGGTGCTTGCAAAGCTAATTATTGATAAAAAAACGTATAAAAAGACAACATAAGATGGTCTTATTAACATTTTTTTACTCATATTAGATTTAATTATTATTATTAAAGCAAATAACTCATTAACAAGTTATTTATTAAAAAAAAATGTTAATAAGTTTTATTGAGTAATATCTTTTTTTTTGTATCTTTGTCGAAATTAATTATAAAATAATTTAACATAAATTAACAAATGAAAAGAATTTTACTCTTTGGTCTTACCATCTTATTTGGAGCAACCGCTTTTGCTCAAGGCCTACCAACAAATGCTGAACCAGGAAAATGTTATGTACGTTGTACAACACCTGATGTTTGGAAAAATGAAACTGTATCTGTACAAACGGCTGCTGCTTACAAAGTATTAAAAGCACATGGTCCTCAATACACTACAGAAAAAGTAACTTTAGAAACAAAAGCTGCAAGCGAACGTTTAGAAGTTGTTCCTGCACAATGGGAAAGCAAAAACATTACTGTAACTGTTCAAGAGCCTACTTCTAGATTAGAAGTTGTACCTGGAACTACTTCTGCAGTAAAAGAAACTATGGTTATTCAACCAGCTACTTCTAGATTAGAAGTAATCCCTGCACAATACGAAACTAAATATGTAGATGTTGTTGTTCAACCAGCTTCTTCTAGAATTGAAATCGTTCCTGCACAGTACGAAACAAGAAAAGAAACTGTAGTTGTTCAAGATGCTTCTACTAGATTAGAAAAAGTGCCTGCTAGAACAGAAACTGTAAAAGAAACTATGGTAGTAACTCCTGCTTATACAAGATTAGAGGTTGTACCTGCTCAATTCGAAACTAAATATGTAGATGTTGTTGTTCAACCTGCGTCATCAAGAATTGAAATCGTTCCTGCGCAATACGAAACAAGAAAAGAAACGGTAGTTGTTCAAGAAGCTTCTTCTAGATTAGAAAAAATTGCTGCTAGAACAGAGACACAAAAAGAAACAATGGTTATTCAACCAGCTTCTTCTAGATTGGAAGTAGTTCCTGCTCAATACGAAACTAGATATGTAGATGTTGTTGTTCAACCAGCTTCAACTAGATTAGAAGTAGTACCTGCACAATATGAAACAAGAAAAGAAACTATGGTTGTTCAAGAAGCTTCTACAAGATTAGAAGTTGTACCTGCACAATGGGAAACTCAAACTTTAACTTACGTTAAAGCAGAAAGAGCTCCTTCTTTAAAAGTAGTTCCTGCTGAATTTTCTTCAAATTCACAAGTAATTGTAACTAAACCTGCTACCGCTAAATGGGTTATGGGAGATAAAGCACCTGACTGTGAAGATACAGATCCTAATGCTTGTAGAGTATGGTGTTACAGAAATGTACCAGAACAAAGCGTTGTGGTAAGTACTAGAGAAGTTTCTAAACCTGCTACAGTAGTATCTGTTCCTTGTAATGGTAATTCTGCTGGTGGTCATTGTACAGAAACTGCAACTTATACTAAAAGAGTTTTAGTTAAACCTGCAACTACAAGAGAAATTCCTGTGCCTGC
>CAZYKN010000034.1:0-4992 GCA_964648135.1 uncultured Flavobacteriaceae bacterium | reverse complement strand
ATACTAAAAGAGTTTTAGTTAAACCTGCAACTACAAGAGAAATTCCTGTGCCTGCAGTAACTAAAGAAATTACTAAAACAGTAATGGTTAAACCAGCAACTACAAGACAAATTCCTGTGCCAGCAATTACTAAAAAAGTAAAAACTACAGTAATGGTTAAACCGGCAACTACTAGAGAAATTCCTATCGCTCAGGTAACTAAAAATATTTCTAAAACAGTTATAATTCCTGCTACAACTAGAGAAGTTACTATTCCTGCAAGAACTAAAGAAATTACTAAAACAGTAATGGTTAAACCAGCAACTACAAGATCTATTCCTGTACCTGCTGTAACTAAAAAAGTAAAAACTACAGTATTAGTTAAACCAGCAACTACAAGAGAAATTCCTATTGCAGAAAGAACTAAATTAATTACTAAAACAGTAATGACTCCTCCTACAACTAGAGAAATTCCTATTGCTGCAAGAACTAAAACAATAAAAACTACAGTAATGGTTAAACCAGCTACTACTCGTTCTATTGCAGTGCCTGCTCAATTTAAAACAGTTACTAAAACTGTTGTAGCTAAGGAAGCTTGGACAGATTCAACAGATATCCCTGCAAGACACCAAGATGTTACTAAACAAATTTTAACTAGTAAAGGTGGATTACAAGCATGGAGAGAAATTGACTGTAAATTAAAAGAAAATACTTTATTGCCTATTACTTGGAATTTAGGTTCTGCTACTTTAACAAGTGGTGCTAAAGCTATTATTGACAGTAAATTAATGCCTATTTTAAATCAAGGTATTGCAATTGCATTAGCATCTCATACAGATTCAAGAGGTTCTGACGCATCAAATCAACGTTTATCTGAAAGAAGAGCTAAGGCTGTTGTTGATTATTTAATTTCAAAAGGAGTTAACCCAAGCCAATTAACTGGTAAAGGTTACGGTGAAACTAGATTAACAAACAGATGTTCTAACGGTGTTACTTGTACTGAAGCTGAACATAGAGCAAATAGAAGAACTACTTTTAGAATTGTTTCTAAATAATTAAAGTTCTCTTAAATATTAAAAAGACTGTCTGAAAAGACAGTCTTTTTTTTGTATATGAAAGGTTATGAAAAATATCTTTGCTTGAAATGTATCTATTCAGCAATTAATTTCTCTCAAAGGTTACAAAATAAAAAATAAAACTCTCGCAAAGTCGCAAAGACGCTAAGTTGAATGCAAATTTGATTTAGAGTATATTATCATTTTATCATAATTTAATAATACCAATTCAACATCAAAATACGCTATAAATGATTTATTATACTTATTTTAATTACTTCCAAATCGGTAATTATACCTCTATACTTTTGTCATACGGAACAGCTTTCAAAATATGCTCTATTACACCAGTTCTTGCGATAGTTTTTTTATTTGCTTTAATCACTTTAAAACGAATGGCTTCTTTTTTTCTAGTATTGACAAACATTTTCTTTTTATAATCCGTATAAACATCCCAAAGTCTTTGTGCGTCTTCATCTACTTTGGTCATTTTCCATTGTTTTAATGGATCCGATTTTATTTCGTTAAAACGTTTGGCTTGTTCTGTTTTAGAAATGGACATATATAATTTAACTAAAATAGTTCCACACTCAGTAATCATGCGTTCAAAATCGTTTACTTGGTTCATGAATATTTCATATTCTTTTTCTGTACAGAAATTGTTTACAGGTTCTACTACCGCTCTGTTATACCAAGAACGGTCAAAAAATACAATTTCACCAGCTTGAGGTAATTCGTTTACATATCGTTGAAAATACCATTGACTGCGTTCTACTTCAGTTGGTTTTGGCAAGGCTACAATTCTAAGATGTCTAGGGTTCATTTTTTCTGTAACTCGTCTAATTGCGCCACCTTTTCCAGCAGCATCTCTTCCTTCAAAAATAATAACAACACGTTTATTATTTTCTATCACCCAAGTTTGTAACTTAATAAGTTCTACTTGATATTTTTTTAATTTCTTTTCGTAATCTACAAAACGAATTGCCTTTTCATAATTTAAAGGGTCTTTTCTTAGTGTGGCTAACAATCCTTTTTTAGAATTTAACTTTTTTAGGTTAGCAGTTGTAAATAGTGTATTGTTTTCCATCGTTTAAAATTGTTTTACAGATCTATAATATCTCATTACTATATTTGGGTCTGGCAATAAAGAAGCTTCAGCCTTTTCTTTACCATCATAATCAAATTTTGATAAAACATAGCGCATACTCTCTAGCCTTGCTTGTAGCTTATTGTTAGTTTTAATAACTATCCACGGACAATAGGAAGTATGTGTTCTGCTAAACATTTGCTCTTTATAAAACGTATATTCTTTCCATAATGCTTGTCCCTTTTGATCTACAGGAGAAAATTTCCATCGTTTTAACGGATTTTGTAATCTGCTATCAAAACGTGCTTGTTGTTCTTCTTTTGATATAGAAAACCAAAATTTAATAATTTCTACTCCAGATTCGTAAAGCATGTGTTCAAACTCAGGTACTTGAACCATATATTGTTTGTATTGTTCGTCTGTACAGAAACCCATTACAGGCTCTACAACGGCTCTGTTATACCAACTTCTATCAAAAAACACAATTTCACCAGGATTGGGTAATTGCTTAATATATCGTCTAAAATACCATTGTCCTTGTTCAACTTCAGTAGGTTTAGATAATGCTACTAATCGCATAGAACGTGGATTAAGATGTTCCGTAAATCTACGAATAGAACCGCCTTTTCCAGCAGCATCTCTACCTTCAAAAATAACGGCAATACGTTTTTTGTTTTTTTGTGCCCATTGTTGCAGTTTAACTAATTCAACTTGTAGCAAACGTAATTCTTGTTCGTATTGCAAAGTTTCTAAAACTACTTGGATGTTTTTAGCTTTTTTGCTTTTTGCAATTTCAATCAATTCTTTTCGGTTACTTGCTTTCTGAAAATCTTCAGCTAGTAATTTATTGTTTTCTTCCATAATTAGTATTGTAAATATATTTTCAAAGATACAAAAATAAGGATTTTAATAATATGATAATTGTCATATTTATACCTATTGTAGGACAAACTCATACTTTTGCGATGTTATTCCTGCGGAGCCAGGAATCTTTTGAATAATAGTCATTTATAATTTTAATTAAAGATGGTTCGTTTTAGATTTATTTTTTTAATATTAAATTAGATAGATATTAAGATTCCTGCCTCCGCAGGAATGACAAGTGAAATCAACTTTAATACAAAAAAGGATGAGTTTTCCCTAATATCTATAGTTTTCTGCAATTAACAACAATTAGAATCACTACAATGATTGCTTTTTTGAATTGGAGGGCAAGGCACTGTTCCAAACGAGCAGTAAACACAGCAATCACCTTTATTTGGTTTTAAAATAGTTTTGCAATTTTCGCATTCGTAGAAAAATTGACAAGCATTGGTTGGCATTTCTTCTTCTTTTTTATGACCACATTTTGGACAAGTAATTGTAGATTTTAATTGGATTTTCATTTTATTTTTTATTGGTGTTTATTACGGTATATCCTGTAGAATTAATCGCTTTTTCTATATCTTTAACAGTTGTTTTAGAGTTGTCAAACTCTATATTGGCATTTCCGTTTTTATAAGATGATTTTGCATTTATAACTCCATCTAATTGATAAACAGAATGATTGATGTGCTCTTCACAAGAATTACAAGTCATTCCCTTAATTTTAAGATTTATGGTTTGTCTATTTTCTTTATGAACAACACGTATTACGCTATTATTATGTTTTGGATAAAATACATTAGAATAATAAGGTAATATAGTCATTAAAAAAGCAAATACTGTTACGATAGCAAGAAACAATTTTGATTGAAAAAAGGAAGGTTTTTCTTCTGTTTCACAATTGCAATTAATCTCCTTTTTAGGTTTTAGTTTTTGATACCAAGCAAAACTCAATACCAAAATAGTAAAACCAATTAAGTAAGGTCTAAAGGGTTCTAGCCAAGAGAAATTTGAAGCAATTCCTGTAGTTCCTGACACCAATGCTAAAAGTGGAGTAATACAACAAAGTGATGATGCAATTGCTGTTAATAATCCTGCTCCAATTATTTTATTATTTTTTTTCATCTGTTCTTTTTTATTTAATTGTGCATTATTTTTTAGATAGAAATGATTATACCGTTTCCATAATTTTATTTCCTTCAATAAGCTGAAAAAATGGAGAAAAAATTAGTTTATATTCTGCTGTTAAGGAGTAGAATATTGTTTGTCCTTTTCTATTCGGTTTAATAATGTTTCTATCTTTTAATTTTCTTAAATGTTGCGAAATTGCCGAAATTTTCATGGAGAGCATATCACTTAAATCACAAACACACAATTCCTGTTCTTGAGATAGTAAATACAAAATTTTTAACCGAACCTTATTGCCTGCTAAACTCAGTGCGTTTGAGAGTAACTCAAAGGAATTTTCTAATTCCATTATGGTTTGTTTACAATTAGATATTTGCTCTATATTGGCTTCAATTCTTATACAACTATTGTTTTTCATGCTGCAAACATAGTATAATTATCTTATTTAAGCAAATGCTAAAGTATGTTTTTAACTAAAGTAAGCTTGAAGAGGAATAAAGATAACGGTCTTTAAATGTAAAGCTAGTAATAACTCAAATTTTCTCGCAAAAGCGCAAAGACGCAAAGTTGTGTGTGAAAACAGCATATTTATTTTAAAGAATAAATTGGTTTGAATGATATTGTCATTTAATAAATTAGAATTATATTGAACTTTCGTCTTTACTTTTGTGAGTCTATTTTGCTTTTCAACTTTTTTAAAGGAATTAAAAAATATCAATATTTATTAACAATCTTTACATAAATCAAATAATTAGGCTAACTTTACAACATAATATATCAGTCAATGTCGCTAAGGCGAAACTGCGGATATATTATTGTTAGGCACAATCCTCCTACTGAAAAAATTCCGTTGAATATTTTCGCTAACGTAGGGAGAGA
>CAZYKN010000033.1:0-10731 GCA_964648135.1 uncultured Flavobacteriaceae bacterium | reverse complement strand
TTTCATAACTATCCTTTAACGCTTTAGAAACCGTAGAAACAGAAACACCTAAATCTGCTGCAATACTTTTTAAATTTATTTTTTTTGACAAGTCCTTTAATTTAAGTGTAAATATAGGTTGAATTAATTAAATAAACAAAAAAGTTATTAAACGAAATCGATTTCGTTAGTAACTCTTAGCTTAACAATTTATTAACATACTAAATAAGTGTAATTTTATACGGTGAAATGTAATGATGTTAAGCGAAAGTTTAATTTAATAAAAATGCTTTGAAAATTTATTATTAATTAATTTTAAACAAATGTAAAATGAACAAATTGAGATTATTTATTTTAGGTATCTTATTTACGATTCCAATGTTACTCTCAGCCCAAATTAAAGGTACAGTAACAGAGAAATCTACAGGTTATCCTTTACCAGATGTAAATATTAAGGTAAAAGGAACAAGCATTGGAACAACAACAGACTTTGATGGAAACTATTCCTTACCAAAAGCAAAAATTGGTGATGAGATTGTATTCTCCTATGTAGGTTTTGCAGAGCAAATTATTAAAGCAACTACTAAAACAATAAATGTAGTGTTGGTTGAAGGTGGTGAAACACTAAACGAAGTAGTACTTATTGGTTATGGTAGTACTACAAAAAAAGATGCGACAGGTTCTGTTGCTATGGTAAAAACAAAAGACCTTAAAAACGAAGGTATTGCTGCACCAGAACAAATGTTAGTTGGTAAAATTGCTGGTGTTGTGGTAACTCCAACTGGTGCTCCTGGTGGTGGTGGTGTTATTCGTATTAGAGAAAGTACCTCTTTATTTGCAAACCAAAATCCTTTAATTGTAATTGATGGAGTTCCTGGTGGAAACTTAAACAGTTTAAACAACAATGATATTGAAAGCTTTACCGTTCTTAAAGACGCCTCTGCAACAGCAATTTATGGTACAAGAGGATCAAATGGAGTAATTTTAATTACTACAAAAAAAGGAAAAGTGGGTAAATTAAAATTTCAATATAATTCTAGCTATACCATTAAAAAATTAATCAATACACCAGATGCTTTATCTGCTGATGAATTTAGAAAATATGTAACTGAAAATGGCAATGCACAACAAATCTCTCTTTTAGGAGATTCCAATACCAATTGGATAGATCAAATTTTTGATACAGGTAAAGGAATGAACCATGATTTTAATATGAGTGGTGGTTCTAAAGCCTTAAATTTTAGATTAGGATTAGGGATGTTTGAAGAAGATGGTATCTTAAACACTGCAAATTTTGAGAAAGGAACTTATTCCTTAAATTTAGGTTCAAAACTTTTTAATGATAAATTAAAAATTAATGCATCGTATAAATATACTATGCGTAAATATAGAAATGCAGATACTGGTGCTATTAGTTCAGCGATAAGTTTTGACCCTACAAAACCTGTACATATTGCCAATCAAGATTTTGGAGGTTATTACCAATGGTTAAATCCTGATGGAACAAAAATAACTGTAGGAGCTCCTGCCAATCCTGTAGCCTTATTAAATCAAAAAAAGAATATGTATTATGGAAATGGCGGAATTGGGAATATTAAATTCAACTATGAGCTACCTTATATTAAAGGCTTAAATGCTAATTTAGTATTGGGTCTTGATCACGGTAAAGGTCACGGAACAGATCAAACAAACGCTAATTCTTGGACTACTTTTAATAATAATTTTGACGGTGATGGAAACCCTATAAATTACGGTTATAAAGGAAATAATTACAACGAATACAATAATAAATTACTTGATTTTTACTTAAACTACAAACGTGATATTGAATCTTTAGATGGTAATTTTGATGTAATGGGAGGTTATTCATACAATAACTATACTTCCTTTGGTTCAAGTAAGTCTAATCTACAAAATGACCCTGGACAAGCAGTTATTGATACTGATAGGTTTGGTCATTCAAATTTACAATCCTTTTTTGGTAGAGCTAACTTAAATGTTAAAAACAAATATTTACTAACGGTTTCTTTAAGAAGAGATGCTACAAGTAGATTATTTTATTCTAACGAATCTTGGGCAAATTTTCCTTCACTTGCATTTGCTTGGAAATTATCCGAAGAGAAATTCTTATCTAACAACCAAACAATTAATAATTTAAAATTACGTTTAGGATGGGGGAAAGTGGGGCAACAAGATGGTTTACCTGACAATCCTGCTTTAGCAACCTATTTATTAGGAAATGACCAAGCGCAATACCAATTAGGTAACGGCTTTGTACATACTTCAAGAGCAGAAGCTTATAATCCATTATTAAAATGGGAAACCACAACAACTTACAACTTTGGAATTGATTATGGCATCTTAGATAATAAATTTTCTGGAGCATTAGAGATGTTTTTTAGAAAATCTGACGACTTATTAAATAGAATTCCATTACCTGCTGGTACTAGCTTATCTAACGTAGATTGGGCAAATATTGGTAATATGGAAAATAAAGGTGTAGAATTTAATGTAAACTATAAAGCGATTAATCAAGAACACAAGCATTTGAATTTTGGTTTTAACACCGCTTATAATACTATAAAAATCACAAAATTAACAAATTCAAATAGCGAAGATTATAGTGTAGCAGTTGGTGGTTTTACAGGTGGTGTTGGGAATACTATTCAAACATTTTCTGTTGATTATGCTCCTTTTTCATATTATGTTTATCAACAAGTTTACGATAGCAATGGCACTCCTATTGAAGGTGTCTATGTTGATAGAAATGGTGATGGTTCTATTGATTCAAAAGATAAATACCGCTTTAAAAAACCAAATGCAGATATGACTTTTGGTTTAAACACTAATTTTGACTATAAAAACTTCGACTTTAATATGTTTTGGAGAGGAAGTATCGGTAATTATGTTTATAATAACGTTGATTCACAACACGGATTTAAACATCAAATGTTAAATGATGCGTTCCCTAATGTAATAAGCAATGGAGTAGCAAATGTATTAGAAACTGGTTTTGAAAATGGTGGAGCAGAAAGATATCAATCCGATTATTACATACAAGATGCTTCTTTTGTAAAATTAGATAACCTAACCATTGGTTATTCTTTTAATAAATTAAAAGCACTTCAAAAAGTTAGATTATATGCTTCTGTGCAAAATGTTTATACCTTTACTAAATATACAGGTTTAGATCCTGAAGTATTTGGAGGAATTGATTATAATGTATATCCAAAACCAAGAACTTTTGCTTTTGGTCTAAATGTTAATTTTTAAGAATTATGAAAAATATAAATATAAAATTAGTAAGTCTATTATTTTTAATAGCCGTAAGTTTAACTTCTTGTCTTAAAGATTTAGATGTTAAAGAAAATGATCCAGATATAACTACTGCAGATGAGTTTTACAATAATCCAGACTCATACCGTCAAGTTATAGCTAAACTCTATGCTGGTTTAGCAGTGAGTGGTCAGCAAGGACCTTCTGGAAATTCAGATATTCAAGGTATTGATGAAGGTTTTGGACAATATTTAAGAGGTTATTGGCAAGCACAAGAATTATGTACAGACGAAGCGGTTATTGCTTGGGCTGATGGTAGTTTACCAGATTACCATGAAATGGATTGGAATATGGATAACGAATTTATTAGAGCCATTTACGATAGAATATTTTATCAAATTACCGCTTGTAATGAATTTATCCGTCAGACCTCTGATGCTAAATTAAATGAAAGAGGCGTTTCTGGAACTTTATTAGAAGATGTGAAAAATTACAGAAATGAAGCTCGGTTTTTACGTGCTTTAAGTTATTATCACGCTTTAGATTTATTTGGAAATGTGCCTTTTGTAACCGAAGATGATGAAGTTGGATATTTTTTACCTAATCAAATTAGTAGAAGTGATTTATTCAATTATGTTGAATCTGAATTGAAAGCCATTGAAGATAATATGATTGATGCAAGAGCAAATGAATATGCAAGAGCAGATAAAGCTGCTGTATGGATGTTGCTTTCAAAACTATACTTAAACGCAAAAGTTTATACAGGAACAGAAAAAAATACAGAATGTATTACCTATGCCAATAAAGTGATTAATGCAGGTTATTCATTAGAACCTACTTATGAAAACTTGTTTTTAGCAGATAATGATAATGCACAAGGAATTATTTTTCCAGTAGCCTTTGATGGTCAGTTTACACAAACTTGGGGTGGAACAACCTTCTTAGTACATGCTGCAGTTGGTGGCTCAATGAATCCAACAGATTTTGGCATCAACGGTGGTTGGGGTGGTTTACGAACTACAAGTGCTTTTGTAAATAAATTTCCATCACCAGATGCAGATACCTTAAACAATAGTTTAGGAGCTGATTCTACTTGGGGAATAGTTGGAGATTCAACACCAAACGGTTGGAATGGTCCAGATATCATGTTAAAACAAGATGGCTCAGTACTTTCTATTTTTGTAACTTTAACAGATGGATTATTAAAATTTAGAGAAAATAATGATTGGACAAATAATTACGGTGATGATGGTGCAGATGGTACCATAGAGGCTGGTGGTGCAAACATCAATGTTACAGCTGGAACATATAAAATCACTTTAGACTTAACCAATGCTACTTATACTATCATTCCTGTTTCAGCAGATATAAGAGGAAACTTCTATACAGATGGTCAAGAATTAGAAATTGCAAGTATTTCAACCTTTACAGATGGATATGGTGTAATTAAATTTAAAAATATAGATAGTAACGGCAATCAAGGATCTGATACTAATGGAACTTTTCCAGATACAGATTTTCCTTTATTTAGATTGGCTGATGCTTATTTAATGTATGCAGAAGCTGTTGTTAGAGGTGGTGCTGGTGGTGATTTAGGTACTGCTGCTAGTTTAGTTAATCAATTACGAGAAAGAGCTTATGGAAATACTTCTGGTAATATTTCTTCAGGTGATTTAACCTTAGATTTTATTTTAGATGAACGTGCAAGAGAATTGCATTGGGAAGGTTATAGAAGAACAGATTTAATTCGTTTTGGAAAATTTACAGGAAGTGATTATGTATGGCCTTGGAAAGGTGGCGTTGCAGAAGGAACTGGTGTTGCAGATTACTTTAGTCTCTATCCTATTCCAGCATCTGATATGAATGCAAATACCAGCTTGGTACAAAACCCAGGATATTAATTTAAAATAGATATACAATGAGAAATATAATTCATAAATTATTATTATTTATCACTTTAGGAGTTCTTATAACTTCTTGTGATGATAGAGAGTTAGCTACATTAAATGCTGATGCTAATTCAACCTTAACTTTATCTCAAAGTTCGTTGATTTTAGCACAATTTGATGATGGAGAAAATGTTTTAACGACAAACTGGACAGAACCAGATTTTGGCTTTAATGCTTCTGCTTCATACAAATTATTAATTGATTTAGAAACAGGCGATTTTAGTAACCCTCAAACAGTTGTTTTAGATAATTCTTTTGAAAAAGTTTTTACTAAAGAAGAATTAAATTCCAAATTATTAGGCTTAGATGCAGATCCAAATACAGCAACCAATTTTAAATTTGTAATCGAAACTAAATTGAGCGATTATAAAAAATTATTATCTGATCCTGTAAGTATTACCCTAACTGCTTACCCTTCAATCTTAGATTTATCTACTACTTGGGGAGTTGTTGGTAGTGCTACACCAAATGGTTGGAATGGTCCAGATTTACCTTTCTTCCAAACTGGAGCAGCCAATATTTATATTGCTTATGTTACTTTAAATGGTGGTTTAATTAAATTTAGAGAAAATAACTCTTGGACTTTAAATTACGGTGATGATGGAGTTGATGGCACTTTAGAGCAAGATGGAGCTAATATCCCTGTTAGTGCTGGTTCATACAAAATTGTAATCAATTTGAATGATTTAACTTATACCATAACTCCTTTTTCATGGGGAATTGTGGGTAGTGCTACTCCAAATGGATGGAATGGTCCAGATATTGAGTTAAAATATGACGAATATTCTAATACGTTTAGAGCAATAGCTATATTAACTGATGGAGATATTAAATTTAGAATGAATAACGCTTGGGATTTTTCCTATGGTGATACTGATGCTGATGGCACACTAGAATCAGAAAATGGAGCTAATATTACCGTAACAGCTGGAATATATCTAGTAACCTTAAACCTTACCGATCCAGACAATCCATTTTATACTATGGAAGATTCTAAACTTTGGGGAATTGTAGGAGATGCAACTCCAAATGGATGGAATGGTCCTGATGTAAAATTTAGAAGAGATTTTTCAAGCAATGATGAAATTTGGGTTATTGATAGTATTACTTTAACAAATGGTAGTATTAAATTTAGAAATAATGATTCATGGGATTTAAGTTATGGAGATAATGATAATGATGGAACACTAGAGTCTGATAACGGTGCTAATATTCCTGTTACCGCTGGAACGTACAAAATAGTGCTAGACTTTTCAGATCAAGCAAATCCAACTTATACTAAAACACTCCTTTAACCAATATTAAAACCTGTATATTTTTATATATGCAGGTTTTTTTATATATTGACAACTATTAATTAACTAATAAGCAACAATTATGCGTAAAATTACTTTTTTCCTTTTATTTATCCCTTTATTTTTCTACGGTCAAGTAGTTACCAATCCTTCTCCTATTGAAATTGACCAATCCGTTACCATAACAGTAGATATTAACAGTACTGCAACGGATTGTAATGGTTTTTCAAACCCTACAAAAGTATATATGCACGCAGGTATTGGCGATGATAATAATGCTTGGGCTTATGATGTTGTTGGCAATTGGGGAATGGACGATGGAGTTGGAGAAATGACAGACAACGGAAACGGAACTTATAGTATTACCCTTACTCCAAACACCTATTTTAACTTAACAAGTGCCGAAGAATCTAGCGCAACTAAAATGGGAATGGTCTTTAGAAATGAAGATGGTTCTCAAGAATTTAAAAAAACAGGTTGTGTTGATTTTATTCTAAACATTGGTTCTTTTCAAGTAACGATGATTAATCCTGATGCTAATGAAACAAAATATGTAGCTTCTGGAGGAAGTTTAACTGTAATGGCTCAAAACACAAACGGTACTGCATCGTATGAATTGTTTGGCAACGGAGCAAGTATTGCAACACAAACAACTACCTTTTTTAATTTTAATCATACTAATATTACTGAAAACACTTATTATGAATTGGTTGCGACACAAGGTGGTTCTAATGTTTCTAAGTTTTTTAATGTGGTTGTTAATCCAGGAACACTTGCGGCAGCAATGCCAAGTGGTTTAGAAGATGGAATAAACTACAATCCTTCAGACCCAACAAAAGCAACTTTAGTATTAAATGCACCTTTAAAAGATTTTGTTTATGTAGCAGGAAGCTTTAATAATTGGCAACCATCAACTGCCTATGCAATGAAAAAAGATAGTGCTACTGGAAAATATTGGTTAGAATTAACTGGTTTAACAAGTGGACAAATTGAAACTTTTCAATATTGGGTTTTTGAAACAACGCCTATCACAAACTCACCTAAATTAGTAAAAACAGCTGATCCGTTTTCAACTTTAGTTTTATCTCCTTTTGATGATCCTTGGATACCAACAGCTTCTTATCCAAATATTCCATCATATCCACAAGGGCAAGAACGTGAAGTAACTGTTTTACAAACAGGACAAACACCTTATAATTGGCAAGTTAATAATTTTAACAAACCAAAAAAAGAAGATTTAGTTATTTACGAAGTACTTTTACGTGATTTTGATGCAGATAGAAATTTTCAAGATGTAATTGATAAAATTGATTATTTTAAAGATTTAAATATCAATGCCATTGAATTAATGCCTGTAATGGAATTTGAAGGCAATGAAGGTTGGGGTTATAATCCGTCTTTTCATTTAGCATTAGATAAATTTTATGGCACTAAAGAAAAATTAAAAGAATTGGTAGATTTATACCATCAAAATGGAATTGCGGTAATTTTAGATGTCGTTTTAAACCATGCAATGGGAAGAAATGCAGGTGTTAGAATGTGGATGATTGATGATGACAATGACGGTTGGGGTTTACCAAGTTCTGAAAATCCTTATTTTAATGTTACCGCAACGCATAGTTATGGTATAGGAAACGATTTTAATCATGCTGCTCCATTAACTAAGTATTACACTAAAAGAGTAATTAAACATTGGATTGATGAATTTCATATTGATGGTTTACGTTGGGATTTAACCAAAGGTTTTACTCAAAATTGTACAGGATCAGACTCATGTACTAATTCTTACCAACAAGATAGAGTAGATATTTTAAAAGAATATGCCGATTATTCTTGGTCTATTGACCCTTCTCATTATGTGATTTTTGAACATTTAGGCAATGATAATGAAGAACAACAATGGGCAAATTATAGATTAAACGAAACACCAAGCAAAGGTGTAATGATGTGGGGAAAAATGACGGAACAATACAACCAAGTAACTATGGGTTACGGTACTAATTCTAATTTTAACAGAATGGGACACGTAAGTCGTGGTTTTAACGCCAAACGATTAGTTGGTTATGCAGAAAGTCATGATGAAGAACGCCTAATGTACAATAACGTAAATTACGGTAATGGTGATATTCAAAATGAAAACATTGCGCTTTCTAGAATGCCTGCACTTGGAGCAATTACATTAACTATTCCTGGCCCTAAAATGATTTGGCATTTTGGAGAATTAGGTATGGATAATTCCATAAATACATGTACTGATGGCTCTGTAGATAGTAATTGCAGACTAGCAACCAAACCGCAACCACAATGGACAGAAAATTGGATGGAAACAACCAACAGAAGAGCCATTTACGACGCTTGGTCTAGATTAAACTATTTAAAAATAAATGAGCCTGTATTTGAAGGTTCGTATAGTATTAATTCTGGTAATTTAACTCCAAAAATTTATATTTGGGATGACAATATTCCTCAAACTGAACTTAAAAATATTGTGATTATTACCAATTTTACTAACAATAGTCAAAATGTTGTTCCTAATTTTCCTTATACAGGCAATTGGTTTGATTTAATGGATGAAACAGGAAATACAGTTCTTGGCGTTACTAATACAGCTAATCCAATTACTTTAGCAGCTGGAACATTTAAGATTTATGGAAATAAATCAAGTACTTTAAGTACAGTAAATCACGATTTGAATACTTTTGTAAGATTGCATCCAAATCCTGCTAATGATAATTTTTATCTAAGTAAAGATGTGCAATTAGTAACTATTTATGACCTACAAGGTAAAGTAATCAAAACTTTTAAAGGAGATTTAAAGGAAGGCTCGTCATTCAATATAGAAAATTTATCTAAAGGAATTTATTTAGTAAATATTCAAACAGAAAATAAAAAAACAAGTATAAAATTAATTAAATAAACACTTTACATTATGAAAAAAATTACCTTTTTATTGATAGCCTTAACCATAGGCTTTTTTACAACACAAGCACAAACAATTAGTTTAATTGGTGACGCTGTTGGTGGCTGGAATGCTGGAGATGATGTTGATTTAGCAACAACTGACAATAATATTTACACACTTACTGGAGTTACTTTAGCTTCTGGTGGTTTAAAATTTAGACAAGATCATGATTGGCCTACAAATTGGGGAGCAGGAGATGCTTTTCCTAGTGGTACTGCTGCATTAAATGGCGGTAACTTTACAGCTGTTGCAGGTACTTATGATGTTAGTTTTAATTTAACTACCTTAGAGTTCAGTTTTGTAAGTAATGCCTCATATCCTGAAATTGGAATTATTGGTTCTGCAATTAACGGAGGTGCTACAACCGATACTGATATGTTTACTACCGATGGCACAAACTATTTCTTAAATGCCTTTGACGTTGCCACTGGTGATGCACATTTTAGACAAGATAATGCCGAAACAATAAACTGGTCAAGTGCTGCATTTCCAAGTGGAACTGGAACATTAAACGGTGATGCAATTCCTGTAACTGCAAACACGTATAATATCACTTTAGATATTACTAGTGGTGCTTATAACTTTGATTTTGTAACCATCTCTCTTATTGGTCAATTTAATAGTTGGAGTGGTGATACTGATTTAACTACCACAGATGGTGAAAATTATACACTTAATGGATTTGTATTAGCAGATACAACACCAAATGCAAATGAGTTAAAATTTCGTCAAAACCATGATTGGTCAACAAGTTGGGGAGGAACAGCTTTCCCTAATGGTACTGCAATACTAAATTCTATCGACAACTTACCTGCAATTGCAGGGACTTATGATGTTACTTTTGTAAGATCAACAGGAGTTTTTACTTTTACAAGTACTACTGCTTCGATTAATGATTATGACACCTTAAATGCACATATTAAACTTTATCCAACAGTAACAAACACCTCTTTTAAAGTAAATACTTCAGTTAATAAAATAGCAATTTATTCTATTTCTGGAAGTCTAATAAAATCTTTTAAAGGTGAATTTGAAGAAGGAAAATCATTTAATATTTCTGAACTTCAAGCTGCAATGTATTTTGTTAATATAGAATCAAATGAAGGAAATAATGTACAACGTCTAATTGTAAGATAGTTTTTACTAACTTGATATAATAAAAAAGCCTGCAAAATTGCAGGCTTTTTTTATGTAAAATAAAGTAATTTTTATAACGTTCCTCTTCGAGCCTGTTCTGCCTCAATAGATTCAAATAAGGCTTTAAAATTAC
>CAZYKN010000032.1:7342-10933 GCA_964648135.1 uncultured Flavobacteriaceae bacterium | reverse complement strand
TATAGAATATCTAATTTTATAATCGCCATTGGCAGTATAACCTTGGTTGCAACTGTACATACCAGCAATTTCAAGTAAATCTCCAGCGGTTTCTACGGTTAGATATAATGTTGCCATGGTAGTATCTGTACCATCTGTAATTTCATAAACGATATCTGGTACTAAACCATTATATCCTATTGCTGGTACAAAAGTATAAGTACCATCTGTATGAATTGTAATTGAACCAATACCTGCAATGTTGATTGTTCCGTTAGCGTTTGTCCAAGAGATTCCTCCATCTGCAGAAAAACGTGTAATACTAAGCGTATCACCATCTGCATCAGTATCATTATCTAATAAATTAGTATAATTATCTGGTGCGCCACTTGGTACACTTAATGTAGTGTCTTGATCAGCAGTGGCAACATCATAGACTGCTACTGGTGGATTGTTTGGAGGTGGATTTTGAGCAAAACCATAAGAAATACAAAAAAACAATAGCATAGATTGTATTAAAAACCCCTTAAATAAAGTCATAGTTGTTTGTTTTTTTAGAATTTTCAAAAATACAGTTTTATATTTATTTTTTTGTAATAAAAATTACATTTACAAAAAAAACCGTTATTTAGATAACTAAATAACGGCTTAAAAATTGTGTTAGATGATATACTTATTCAATAATAGTGCTGTCCTCTTCTGCAAGTAAAGCAAAAAACTTATTTAAGTTTGGTAAAATAATAATATTTGTTCTTCGGTTTCTTGCTCTTCCCTCTTTGGTTGTATTATCAGCAATTGGCACGTAGCTACTACGTCCAGAAGCGATGAGCCTAGAAGGATCTACTTGATATTTTTTCTGTAATTCTCTTACAATAGCAGTTGCACGTTTTACACTTAAATCCCAATTATCAACAATATTTGCACCTTTCTTTATGGTTTGACTATCTGTATGACCTTCAATAATTACATCCATACTTGGTTCTGAATTAATGATGTCTGCCAATTTTGTCAATAAACCAGACGCATTAGATTTAACACGGTAGCTTCCACTACTAAACAACATTTTATCTGATACAGAAATCATTACAACTGTTTTATCTATATTAAAATGTACATCATCATTCATGTCTTGATTGTTGAATTTATTGCGCATATTATAAGCGATAGCAAGATTTAATGAATCTTTCAATGTGCTAGCTCCAGATAATTCAGCAGCACTCATTTTTGATAATGTAGCTTCCATTTTTGCTTTTACATTTTTAGACATTACCACGGTGTTGTTGTCCACTAAAACTAGCTTTTCATTATTCACATCTGTTAAAGATTGGTTTAATGAATTATTGGTTTCTCCTAAGGTTTTAATTTTTGAATTATATGCAACAACTCGCTCTTTAATTTTAGCAAATTTAGCTTCTAATTCTTCTTTTTTAACGGTAGTTTTTTGAAGCTCTCCTTTAGTATTGGTTAATTCAGTTTCTAAAGCAGTGTATTTTTTCTTTGATACACATGATGATAACACGGTTAAAACCAATGTGATAATAATTAATTTTTTCATGATTTAATATTTTATAAATTATTTATATGTCAAACATACGATAGAAGTAGGTATATATTGCACTTCATTTTAAATACGTATAAGATGTGTTTAAATTCGTAAATAATAAAAATAAAATACGCTACCTTTGTCTTTTACAAAGACTCAAACTTTCAATTTATTTATTATGAATGAAAATATTATTTATCTTATTATTGGATTAATTTCAATTGTCATCGGATTTATTTTAGGAAAACTAATCTCTAAACTAAAATTTGAAAAGGAAACGGCTGCTTTATTTGAACGAATGAATCAAATCAATCAACAATTTGAAGATTCTGTTCAATTAAATAAAAATAAAATAGATGAATTGAAAGAGTTGCATATTTCTCAAATTGATACTGTAAAAGATAATCATTTAAAGCAATTTAATGATTATAAGGAATTAGTACAAAATGAAAAGGAACAAGCTGTAAAACAATTAGATAATTTAAAAACAGAATTACAAGATATTCGGCAAGAAAAAAATAGCATTCAAATAAATTTAACTCAAAAATTAACCGAATTAGATCATACTCAAGCTAGATTAGAAGAAAACAAACAAGAAGTTGAAAAGTTACAAGAGAAATTTACCAAAGAATTTGAAAATTTAGCGAATAAAATTTTAGAAGAAAAATCTGTGAAATTTACAGAGCAGAACAAAGAAAATTTAAAGCAAATATTGAATCCACTTCAAGAAAAAATACAAGTTTTTGAACAAAAAGTGGAACGTTCTAATCAAGAAAATATAGAACGTCATGTTGCGCTAGGAGAGCAATTAAAATATTTGCATGAGCAAAATATTAAAATAAGTACTGAAGCAACAAACTTGACAAAAGCTCTAAAAGGAGAAAGTAAGACTCAAGGAAATTGGGGAGAACTTATTTTAGAAAGAGTATTAGAAAAATCTGGTTTAGAAAAAGGAAGAGAATACGAGCTTGAAAAAAGTTTTACTGTAAATGATGGTGATAGACAACGATTAAGACCAGATGTTATTATTCATCTACCAGAAAATAAAAAGATGATTGTTGATTCTAAAGTATCTTTAACCGCTTATGAGCGAATGGTAAATGCTGATGATGAACAAGAGAGAGAACGCTTTTTAAAAGAGCATATTGCATCATTAAATAGGCATGTTGTTCAATTAAGTGAAAAAAAATATGAAGATTTGTACGAAATAGAATCACCAGATTTTGTCTTGTTATTTGTACCTATTGAACCTGCATTTGCAGTAGCATCTAATCATGATAATCAGCTTTATAATAAAGCGTTTGAAAAAAATATTGTTATTGTAACACCTTCTACACTTTTAGCTACTTTAAGAACTATTGATAGTATGTGGAATAACGAGAAACAGCAAAGAAATGCCATAGAAATTGCAAGACAAGCTGGAGCATTATACGATAAATTTGAAGGCTTAATATCCGATTTAACCAAAGTAGGGAAGAAGATGGATGAAGCAAAAAATGGCTATAAAGATGCTATGAATAAACTTTTTGAAGGAAGAGGTAATCTGATTACTTCTGTTGAAAAAATTAAAAAATTAGGAGCAAAAGCTAAAAAATCTTTACCAGAAGCCATTATTAATAGAGCAGCTGATGAGGAGTGATAATTAGACAAATATTAATTTTCAGACCTCACAGGTTTTTAAAACCTGTGAAGTCTTTTTAGTTGTTTTTTTAATTTAGTAAAGGTTTTTTTATTAAGTTTGTCATCTAACAACTACTAACTAAATGACTAACAAACCAACTAAATTAGAACCAGATGATTTTTATCTAAACGATAAAGGTTACCGTGTGTTTACAGAAAAATATCATTTAAAACGTGGTTATTGTTGTTTGAATGGTTGTAAACATTGTCCGTATAATTTTGATAAAAAAATAGGACGTTTTTTAAAAAGTTAGTTTTGAATGGTAACTATTTACCCTTTTTTTCTCGCAAAGTCGCAAAGACGCCAAGTTGTGAGTTGAAAAGCCTCAAAGGGATTAGTAAAACCGATATTGAAAAAAAACCACTTTGGAATGGTGCTATCATGCTGT
>CAZYKN010000032.1:0-7242 GCA_964648135.1 uncultured Flavobacteriaceae bacterium | reverse complement strand
ATTAGTAAAACCGATATTGAAAAAAAACCACTTTGGAATGGTGCTATCATGCTGTAAATCAGAATACATTTAGATTTGCTTCTTTAGGAGAGTTTTATTTTTATATTTTAAACTTTTAGAGAAACCATTGATTGAATAGATACTTTTGAATGCTGAATATTTAGTGTTTTTTTCGGCATAATATTTGTGATAATTATATAAAAAAATACATATATCATGAAGACATTAAAAAACCTTACGTTTACTATTCTTACCTTATTTATTTTAAGTTCTTGTGCAACTGTAAATGTTAAAACAGATTACGATTCACATACAGATTTTTCTAAATACAAAACCTTTGCGTTTTATAAAAAAGGAATTGATAAAGCCAAAATATCTGATATTGATAAGCGAAGAATTCTAAGAGCTATTGAAACAAATTTAAAGGCAAAAGGAATGAAATTATCTAAAACTCCAGATGTTTTAGTGAGTATTTTTGCTAAATCTGAGAAGCATGTAGATGTTTACAATAATTATAATGGTTGGTATCCATATTATTACAATTCTTATTGGAGAAATAATATTTCTAATTATACAGAAGGAACACTCTTTATTGATTTAATTGACGCAAAAGAAAAAACATTAATTTGGCAAGGTGTTGGTCGTGGTGCTTTAAATACATCAGGAAATGTAGAAAGAAAAGAAGCAAGGATTAATGAGTTTGTAGGTGAGATTATGGAGAAATTTCCACCTGAAAAGAAGTAGTCTTTTTAGTCTTCAGTTGGCAGTCTTCAGTTAATGACTGCATAGTGCTGAGTATGAAGACTAAACACTGAACACTGAGTACTGAACACTGAAAATTCACTCAACTTTTAAATACAATATAATTTTATCGTATTTATCCATTGGAAAGCTGTCTATTTTTTTTAATTCACTTAAGCTTTGTATTTCAGCAAATTCATCTCGATATTCAAATATTTTTTTGGTGAGTTTATAATCAATATAAGGTAAATGTAAAATTTCTTTAAAAGAAGCTTCGTTAATATTTACTTTATTTATTTTTGGTTTGTTTATAATTTTAAAATGATGGTGTATTTTAGAAATAACTTCGGGGTTTAAGCCATAAACTTCCTCAATTTGATCCTTAAAGTAGAAACCTCCTAAAGTTTTTCGGTATTTTAAAATTCTTGTGGATAGTTTTTCTCCTATTCCGTTAATCAACATAAAATCTTCTTTTGTTGCTGTATTAATATCATTTGTTGAAAAAGAGTTTGTTGTGTTTTCGTATATTTTATCGGTAATATTATTGGACTTAATATAAAAGTGGTTTAATATTTTTTGATACACTTCGGGTTTTAAACCATATACTTTTTTGAGTTGTTCTTTATTTTTGAACCCTCCTAAACTTGTTCTAAATTTTACAATTCTAGCTGAAAGTTTTTCTCCAATTCCATTTACTTTTTGTAATGCTGTTATTGAAGCTTGATTTATATCTGTTTTATTTCCTGTAAAGGAATTATCTGTACTGTATTTAAAGTTTTTCTTTTTAGTATTAATCCAATCTGGAAATTTAAAATAAGGTCTAATCGCTTGAAGTAAACTATCGCTTATGCCAGTTACTTGCTGGAATTGTTTAGCGGAATTAATGTATTTACCTTGCTTTCTATATGCTAATAATTTGTCAATTTCTGTTGTTGTCATTCCTAATTTATAGCCTTTATAATCGGTTAAAAAACTAGGGTTAAAAGGATAAATTTTAGGTTTGTTTTGCTCTATTTTAATTTGTTTTAAAGAATCTATTTTAGATTGAAAGGCAATCAATTCTTTGAAGTGTGTGTTGATTTTCTTGTTGGATGAAAAATCAATAAAATAATAAACAAGTTGTAATATGATAATGAGAATTGCCAAAAAGAAAATCCCATTTCTCTGACTTTTATTGTACCAGAAATGGGATTTTATTTTATTCATAACTCATCTATTTTTAATATTTCATCATTCAGTATGACCTATTGCTTTAAGGTATCGTTTAATTTCTGCTCTTACTTTTGGAGCTAGAATAATTAAACCAATAATATTAGGAAATACCATAGCAAAAATCATCGCATCAGAGAAATCAATCACAGAGCCTAAGCTAGAAGAAGCTCCAACAACAACAAAGAATAAAAATAAAATTTTATACGAATTATCTGCAATTTTAGTTTTTCCAAAAAGGTAATACCAACCTTGTAAACCGTAATAAGACCATGAGAGCATGGTTGAAAATGCAAATAATATGACTGCAATGGTTAAGATAATAGAGAAATGAGGAATAGCAGATTCAAATGCCAAAGAAGTTAAATCAACTCCTCCAATACGATGACCGTTAGCGTTTAATAAAACTTGTTTACTAATTACATCACCATAGTTAAATAAATCATTTTTAAGGTTCATAATTACAATGACTAAGGCAGACATGGTACAAATAATTACCGTATCAACAAAAGGACCAATAGATGCTACAATACCTTCACTTGCAGGAAAACGAGTTTTTACAGCAGCATGAGCAATTGAGGCAGAACCAACACCAGCTTCATTAGAAAAAGCAGCTCTTTGAAAACCAACAATCATAACACCAATAAAACCACCTAAAGCAGAACTTGCACTAAACGCTCCATTCCATATTTGTTTAAAAGCTCCTGGCACATAACCAAGGTTTAAAAAGATAATAATTAGAGCAGCTCCAACATATAAAATTGCCATAAAAGGCACTATTTTTTCGGTTACTCTACCAATGCGTTTAATTCCTCCTATAATAACCAAACCTACTAAAACGGCCATTATAATTCCAAATATAAAACCTCCAGAACCCGAAGTTATTCCAAATAATAATTTAAACTGCGCAGCTGCTTGATTTGCTTGAAACATATTTCCTCCTCCAAAAGAGCCTCCAATAACCATAATAGCAAAAAATACAGCAAGTACTTTTCCTAAACCAGCCATATTGTTTTCTTTTAACCCTTTCGTTAAATAATACATTGGACCTCCGTAAATTTTTCCATCTTCACCAACTTCTCTGTATTTTACACCTAAAGTAGCTTCAACTAATTTAGAAGACATACCAATTAAACCAGCTAAAATCATCCATAAAGTTGCTCCAGGACCACCAATAGCAATGGCTACTGCAACACCTGCAATATTTCCTAAACCTACAGTAGCAGACAAGGCAGCGGTTAAGGCTTGGAAATGAGTAACCTCACCTACAACACCTTCTTTTTGAATGGTTTCAAACGAATCTCCATCATCGTTTGGTGTTGGATCTCCTGCAACTGTTTCAGCAACATGGTGATCCACATGATCATACTTTCCTTGTGCTGCTCTTATAGCAACTCCTAAAAGTCTAAAATTTGCAAAACGATTATATAATGTGAAATATAATGCACCTAATAATAGAATAATGATAACAATTGGCACTTGTTTGCTTCCAATAGGAATTGCATAAAAAACAATATCGGTTACTACTTTTGATATGGGAGCAAAGCCATTTTCTATGCGTTCGTCAATAGATAATTCTTTACTTGTTTCTTGTGCAAATACTAAAAAAGGAAGGATTGTTGCTAGAAAGGCGAATAGTTTTTTCTTCATAATTATTGAGGTATTTTATTATATTAAAAATGCAATATCGAAAAAAAAAGTGGATTTTAATAAATATTGTTCAATTTTTATTCATAAAAAAAATTAAAAGCAAAAAAACGAAACCCTAAAAAGCAAGTGCTCATTAGGGTTTCATCAATTAACTAACTCAAAAAAAACTATTTACTAAAGTCTTCTCATTATAATAGACGTAAAAGTTTTACTTTTGTTTCATTAAATTTAGTGTTTAACAGAATTTTAACATGATAAAAAAAACATTAGTACTTGGTGCTTCTTTAAAATCCGTTCGATATTCTAATATTGCAATTGAAATGTTGCGTGAATATCATCATCCAGTTGTAGCTTTTGGTTTGCGAAAAGGAATTGTAAATGATGTAGAAATTGTTACGTCTTTAACACAAATTGAAGAAGAGAATATAGATACTATTACACTTTACTTAAATCCAAAAAGGCAAAAAGAATATTACCAATTTATTCTAAATTTAAAACCTAAACGAGTCATCTTTAATCCTGGTACCGAAAATTTAGAATTAATGCAATTACTAGATAAAAAGAATATTTTTTATGAGGTTGCTTGTACCTTAACTTTGTTGAGGACGAATCAATTTTGAGGCGTAGTATTAAACTTTTTAGATTGATTAATCTAAGGGATATGTAGCTTGTATTGGTGTTTTCTTAGCAACATAAGAATAAAGAAACGCTACCATTTTAACAGTATGGTTGAAGTTATAAAGTTAGAATAATTATTTTATTAAAACAAGGTTTGTTAATAGATAATGACAAGTTGCCCTGTTCTAGAAAACGATTTCGTAGTTTTTTAATTAAAAGCATACTAAATTTAAAACATTATTCCTACCTTTACATTTCGTTTAAATCAGTTGTAAACTTAATAAATTAGAGTTTTAAGCTTGTTTTTTAGCGAATTAATTTGAGTAATATATTTTTGAAGATGAAAAAAATTAGAAAAATAGCCGTTTTAACCTCAGGAGGAGATGCTCCAGGAATGAATGCTGCTATAAGAGCGGTTGTAAGAACATGCTCATATTACAGTTTAGAATGTGTAGGTGTTTTTAGAGGTTACCAAGGATTAATTGAAGGAGATTTTAAACCTATGAATGCACGATCAGTTCATCATATTATTCAAAAAGGAGGTACTGTATTAAAATCGGCTCGTTCAAAAGAGTTTAGAACTGTTGAAGGAAGAAAAAAAGCTTTTAAAAAATTACAAGAGCAAGAAGTAGATGCAATGATTGTAATTGGTGGTGATGGTTCTTTTACAGGAGCAATGATTTTTAATGAGGAATTTGAGTTTCCAGTAATTGGTATTCCAGGCACAATTGATAATGACATTTTTGGAACTGATTTTACCATTGGTTACGATACGGCTTTAAACACTGTAATTGAAGCTATTGATAAGATTCGAGATACCGCAAGTTCTCATAATCGTTTATTTTTTGTGGAGGTTATGGGTAGAGATGCTGGTTTTATTGCATTAAATACAGGAGTTGGAGCTGGAGCCGAAGAAATTTTAATTCCAGAAGAAGATATGGGTTTAAAACGATTATTGCAATCCCTTAAAAAAAGTAAACGAAGTGGAAAATCTTCTAGTATTGTCATCGTTTCAGAAGGTGATAAAACAGGAGATAATGTATTTGAATTGGCACATTATGTTGAAAAACACTTACCAGAATACGAAGTACGAGTTTCTGTTTTAGGGCACATGCAACGTGGTGGAAATCCGAGTTGTTTTGATAGAGTACTCGCAAGTAGGCTTGGTGTAAAAGCGGTTGAATTATTATTAGATAATAAATTTAACGTAATGGTAGGATTAACAAATAATAAAATAGAAACAATACCTTTAGTGAAAGCAATTAAAGGGAAACACAATATTAATGAAGAACTTTTAAGAATGTCAGACATTCTTTCCTTATAAATAACAAAAACTAAAAATAGAATAAAAAATGATAAAAATAGGAATAAACGGATTTGGAAGAATAGGTAGATTAGCTTTTAGATCAGCAATAAAAAGAGGAACAATTCAAATTGTTGCTATTAATGATTTATTAGATGTTGAATACTTAGCGTATTTATTAAAATATGATTCAGTGCATGGAAAATTTGATGGTGAAGTGTCTATTAAGGACGGTCATTTAGTTGTAAACGGACAAACTATTCGTGTTACCGCAGAAAAAAATCCAGCAGCTATTAAATGGAATGAAGCTGGAGCGGATTATGTAATTGAATCAACAGGTATTTTTACTACTTTAGAAAAAGCAGCCCTACATATTCAAGGAGGAGCAAAAAAAGTATTTATTTCTGCTCCATCTAAAGATGCTCCAATGTTTGTAATGGGAGTTAATCATAAAGATATAAAAGTAACTGATACTATTTTGTCTAATGCTTCTTGTACAACAAACTGTTTAGCACCAATTGCTAAAATTTTAAATGATAATTTTGGAATTGTAGAAAGTTTAATGACTACGGTTCATGCAGCAACAAACGGACAAAAAACAGTAGATGCTCCTGCAGGAAAATGGCGTAGAGGACGTTCTGCATTAAACAATATCATTCCAACAACTACTGGAGCTGCCAAAGCGGTAACTAAAGTTATTCCAGAATTAGCTGGTAAAATGGACGCTATGGCTTTCCGTGTACCAACAGCAGATGTTTCTGTAGTAGATCTTACAGTTAGATTAGAAAAAAGCACTTCTTATGAAGAAATTAAAAAAATAATGAAAAAGGCTTCAGAAAACGAATTTAAAGGCGTTTTAAGTTATACTGAAGATGAGGTAGTTTCACAAGATTTTGTTTCAGAAACACATACTTCTAATTTTGATGCTGGAGCAGGAGTAGAGCTAAACCCTAATTTCTTTAAAATTATTTCTTGGTATGATAATGAATATGGATATGCAACCAAAATAGTAGATTTATTAGAATATACTCATGGTGTAAAATAAACACTCTTTAAACATATTTAAAAAAGGCAACTTATATTAAAACTATTTGGTATAAGTTGCCTTTTTTATGATTTTTATTTACATCAAAATACGCTAATAAATTTGCAACAGAATTGGTATAACTGTGATTAAATGGTGTTTGTTTTTAAACTTTTTTAAATAAACTTTAGCTGTTGTAAAAAAGATACAATATAACATTGACTGTTTTGGTCTATTTTATAGCTCACAATGGTATTACTATTATAGAGGTCAGAGATAGTTTCATATATAAATTATCTTTTTAAACTAGAATCTCTTAGCGTTCCTTTGCGCATTTTTTCTTTGCGCTCTTTGCGTGGAACATTTTTATTTAAAGAGCACAAAGTCAAATAATAATTATATTACGCAAAGAACACAAAGCTAAAACTGGTTATAAAAGTATGAATTAATCTCTATACTATTAATTTTAACAAAAAAAAAGTAGGCAATTTAGAATAGTAATTAGATTATTATTATCTTTGAAACATGTTAATGATTAAAAGAAATATAAAAAGAATAAATTTGATTTGCGCAAACCACAAAGTAGATAAGTTATATCTTTTCGGCTCTGCTACAAATGAAAAATTTTCAAAAGATAGTGACATTGATTTTTTAGTTAAATTTGACAAGGTTGACCTAAAAGAATACTTTATGAACT
>CAZYKN010000031.1:3882-11063 GCA_964648135.1 uncultured Flavobacteriaceae bacterium | reverse complement strand
TATGCTTACACTAACACTTTTACTTTGTGTTGTTTTACTAGATGATTTTGGTAATAATAAATCTATGGCTTCTGCCGAAACAAGGGTAGAAGCAATCATAAAAAATATTAATAATAAGAATACAATATCCGTCATTGATGACATATTGAATTCTGGTGTTACTTTATTTCGTCCTCTTATGTTCATAATAAACCCATCCTATCCTTCCCAAAGGGAAGGGAACTAATAATGGAATTGTTCGTTTTATATTTAATATTTTTTTCTTAGTGTTTTGTTTTTTAAGTTTCTTCCCTTTGGGAAACGGTTCTTAAATTGGTTCATTCAATAAATCTAAAAACTCTACGGCTTGTGCTTCCATTTGATAGACTACTTTGTCGGTTTTAACCACTAAATGGTTATAGGCAACATAAGCAATAATACCTACAACTAATCCTCCAACCGTAGTTGTCATTGCTGTGTATAGACCATCAGCCATTGTTTTAATATCAATAGAACCACCAGAATTTGCAATTTCAAAAATGGATAAAATCATTCCAATCACTGTTCCTAAAAATCCAATCATAGGAGCTGCTCCAGAAATAGTAGCTAAAATACTCACGTTTTTCTCTAATTTATAAATTTCGAGTTTCCCAGCATTTTCGATAGCAGTATTAATGTCTTCTAAAGGTTTTCCTATTCGTGAAACTCCTTTTTCAATCAATTTAGCTACCGAAGATTTTGGTTGTTGCGCACATAACATTCTAGCAGCATCTAATCTTCCACGAGAAACATTATCTTTTATTTGGTTCATAAAGTTTTTATCTACTTTTGATGCTGCTTTAATAGCAAATAATCGTTCAAAATAAATAAAAATAGCAACAACAAGTAAAACAAAGAGTATTGCCATAATAATTTTTCCGCCTGTACCACCTTCCATAATTAATTTATAGATAGAAAGTGTTTTTTTTGCAGATTCATCTGTAACCGCTTTTTGTAAAGATAAAAATATGTTCATTTTGTTTATTTAGTTTTATGAGTTGATAACGTAAAGAGTTCTCTTTTTATTGTGTTAATTTACTGAATTGAATTTAGTGCAAAATAAGATATTTTACTAAATCAACTTTGAAATAGTAAAATATCTTATAAACAATTTATAATCAATGTGGTTTTAAAGTGATTCCATAAACAATAAAACAACATAACCAGCAATAAAACCAGCTGCTGCCAATCCTGTTATTTTTTTAAAGTACCATATAAAGTCTATTTTTTCCATTCCCATTGCAGCTACACCAGCAGCAGAGCCAATAATTAATAAAGAGCCACCTGTTCCAGCAGCATAGGCGATTAAGTGCCATACGCTTGCATCAAGAGGAGCGTCATACATTCCCATAGAGGCAGCAACTAAAGGTACATTGTCAATTATAGCTGATAAAACTCCTAAAAGTAATATTACAATATTGTTATTTGGAATTGCATTGTTTAAAACTTCTGCTAAGTAGCGTAAAGTACCTACTTGTTCTCCTCCAGCAGTAACGCCATACATTAAACTTTCTAAAGCGGCAACGGACATTAATATCCCAAGAAAAAATAAAATACTAGACATTTCTATTCTCGATAACGCTTTATGAGGAGAGTATAAATGTTTGCGTTCTTCGGTAAAATCTTCTTCAGGGTGAATGTATTCAGAAACTAACCAAACAACACCTAAACCAAGCATCATTCCTAAATATGGAGGTAAATGTGTGATGGTTTTAAATATAGGAACAAAAATAATCATTCCCAATCCTAAAAATAACATTCTTGAACTACTCAATAAGCGGTGTCCTTTTTCGTCATCATCTTTTACATCTACATCTATTTCGCCTTTAAAGGCAGGTAAAAAACTAGCAATTAATACAGGAATTACAACCGAAACAATAGATGGTATTACTAAACGTTCCACTAAGTGAGCAGCAGAAACCCGTTTACCAATCCAAAGCATAGTAGTAGTAACATCACCAATAGGCGACCAAGCTCCACCAGCATTTGCAGCAATTACAATTAACCCTGCAAACCAAAGACGTGTATTTCTATCGCTTATAAGTTTTCTAAGTAATGTAATTAATACAATTGTTGCGGTTAAATTATCGATAATAGCAGATAAGAAAAAGGCTAAAATTGCCATAATCCATAATAAATTACGTTTACTTTTGGCTTTAATCCATGTTTTTATAATGTCAAATCCTTTATGTAAATCCACTATTTCAACAATAGTCATTGCACCAATTAAAAAGATTAAAATTTCAGCAGTTTTACCAAAGTGATGTAGTAGTAATCCGTGAAAGGCATCTTGTGCCTCTTCGCCTCCTTTTAAAAAGTTAAACACATGACCTTCGTCGTTTATTACAGAAAACCAACCTTCATGAAAACCAACGGCTAGTAAAGCCCACATTAAGGCAGCCATTAATAAAGCAGGAACGGTTTTATCAAGTTTTAAAGGGTGTTCTAAAGTTATAGCTAAATAACCTAAAACAAACATTAGTATAAGTATTGCACTCATTTTTTTATAGTGTTAATTGATTTATATTATACTAATTTCTCTAAGGCTATTTCAAAAGCAGTCTTACAAATATCAGTTTTATTTTGATTTTTTTGATGTGCTTTTAATAAAGCATTTTTTATAGTATTTGAAGTATCCTCAAAAATAGCTTGATCTTGCATTGGTAAGTCAATTCTATTTTCCATAAAATACGCAAACACACGAGCAATACCACAATTGGAGATAAAGTCTGGCAATAAACTCACTTTGTGGTCTGTATATTCCATTATTGGTCCAAAAAAGATTTCTTTATCAGCAAAAGGTACGTTAGCACCAGGAGAAATCACTTCTAATCCTGTTTCTATCATTTGAGATATTTGGTCTTTGGTAACTAAACGAGAAGCTGCAGCAGGAATAAAGATTTCCGCAGGTAAGCTCCAAATACGGTTGTTCATTTCATCAAACGGAATCATATCATCAGCAACGAGTGTATTACCCTCTTTTTTTCTAAAAAGCTCAGTCATTTCTTCTAGTGTAAATCCGTTTTCATTAATTACACCACCAACTCTATCAATAATACCAACTACTTTAGCACCTAACTGAGTTAAATAATACGCTGCACCAGAACCTACATTTCCAAAACCTTGTACAATGGCTCTTTTACCTTTAATATCACCTCCGTAAATATCGTAATAATGTTTTACAGCTTGTACTACACCATAACCAGTAAGCATATCAGCAACGGTGTATTTTTTAGATAAATCTGGCGTATAACGCTCGTCTTCTAATACCTTAATTACTCCTAAACGCAACTGACCAATTCGGTTAATTTTATCAGCTTCACTTGGTTTAAAATGTCCGTTAAAAATTCCTTCTTGAGGATGCCAAACACCACAACTTTCGGTAATTGGAATAACATCGTGAATTTCATCTACATTCAAATCACCACCAGTTCCATAATAATGTTTTAAAAGTGGAGTAACCGCTTTATACCAACGTTGTAAAACTTCTTTTTTTCTTGGGTCTCTAGGATCAAAATTAATACCAGATTTTGCGCCTCCAATAGCAGGACCAGAAACAGTAAATTTTACTTCCATAGTTTTAGCAAGCGAAAGGACTTCGTTCATGTCTAATCCTTTACGCATTCGTGTTCCACCTCCAGCAGCTCCACCTCTAAGTGAGTTGATAACTGTCCATCCTTCAGCTTCGGTTTCTGGATCTTTCCAATGAAAAACAATTTCTGGTTGCTTTTCTTCGTACTTTTTAAGTAATTCTTTCATTAGTATAGGTTTATAATGTTCGTATAGAACAATTAGTATAAAAATTAAAAGACCTATTTTTTAGTATAAGTCGCACAAAGATAAAGGAAATTATTGATTTTTTAATATGGATTTATTTTATATTTTAAAGAAGCCATATCTATTTGGGTATTAGTTTCTCTCAAAGGTTACAAAATAAAACTCTCGCAAAGGCGCAAAGACGCTAAGTTGAATGTAATACCAATTTTATTTCAAATCTATTGAGCGCATTTTGAAATAAAATTGGTATGATTTTTATTTAGAGGATATTATCATTCTATCATAGTTTGGTAATAACTAATTTTATATTTTTTACTTATAACTTGGTGGTCTTTGCGCCTTTGCGAGAAAAAGAGGGTGAATAGTTACAGGAAGCTTTAAATCCTTTAAAAAGAATTGATTATTGTATATTAGTTTTTTATTTTTATCCTCGCAAGCTGACTTCTTTGTATCTTTATCGTAAAAAGAAGAGAATAATTATAAATTTTACCAAAATAAAAACAAATATTAAGTGCTTATTTCATTGCGTTTTTTACTTTTGTGAAAATTATTTTAAAATGGATAAGAAAAAAGATTTTTATAAAGACCTAAAAATAAAGTTAGAAGAAACTACAACGTTTCCTACCAAGTATATGTTTAAGTTTATTATACCTAATGAAGTTGAAAAAATAACTTCTATAGAGAATATGTTCAATCATATTGGAGCTGTAATTAACACCAAAGAATCTAAGAACGGAAAATATAAGAGCATTACCATTTTAGTAACCATGAATTCCGTTAAAGAAGTAATTGATAAATATGAAGAAGTTGATACTATAGAAGGTGTAATTTCTTTGTGATTTTTTTAACAGCCATTAACTAAAATTAGAATAAATTTGAACCCTTAATTATAAAGTGATTAAAAAATTAAAAAAGATGATAAAAAAAGTATTCCTTATTTTATTTGTTGGTGCGTTTTTTCAATTAAATGCCCAAATTAACAAAAAAGACAAAGTATTATTAACAATTGATAATGAAAAAGTTTATGCTTCGGAATTTCTAAGGGTTTACAACAAGAATAAAGATGTTGTAAGCGAAGAAAATAAAAAAAATATGACCGAATATTTAGATTTATTTATAAATTACAAGTTAAAATTAAGAGATGCCAAAGCGTTAAAATTAGATACCGTAAAAAGTTATTTAAAAGAGTTTAATAAGTATAAACAACAGCTTATAGAGCCTTATTTAAAAGATAGAAAAGTAACTGATGCTTTAGTTAAGGAAGCTTATGACCGATTAAAACAAGAGGTTAAGGCTAGTCATATTTTGGTATTGGTTAAACCAAATGCAAGTCCGTTAGATACTTTAAAAGCCTACAATAAAGTATTAGAAGCTCGTAAAATGATTTTAACAGGAAAAAAGTTTGCCGATGTTGCTAAACAAGTTTCTCAAGATCCTTCAGCAAAAGAAAATGGTGGTAATTTAGGGTATTTTTCTGCCTTTTCTATGGTTTATCCTTTTGAAACGGCTACTTATAATACACCTGTTGGAGAAGTGTCTATGCCATTTAGAACTCGTTTTGGTTTTCATATTGTAAAAGTTTTTGATAAAAGAGATTCTAAAGGAGAGATTAAAGTAGCACATATTATGATTAGGGATAAAAAAACGGATACTACTTTTGCAAAAAAACAAATTAACGATATTTATAATAAGTACAAACAAGGAGAAAAATTTGATTTGTTAGCTAGAAAATATTCAGATGATAAGGCAAGTGCTGCTAAAGGTGGTGTAATTAGAAAATTTACTCAAGGTAGAATGATTCAGCCTTTTGCCGATATAGCCTTTGCTTTAAAAAATAAAGGTGATGTTTCTAAACCTTTTAAAACTAAATTTGGATGGCATATTGTAAAATTAATAGAAAAATATCCTGTAGAGTCTTTTGATAAAATGAAAGATAAATTAACTCAGAAGGTTGAAAAAGGAGAGCGTTCTGTTTTGATTGGTAAATCTATTGTTGAAAAATTGAAAAAGAAATATACTTATCAATTTAAAGAAAATGTATATAATGAAGCTTTTGATACATCTGTTCAGCCTAAAAAAGGAGAAAAAGTTAAAGTAAGTCCTTATGAGAAAGAACCTGTTTTGTTTGTAGAAGATGTTCAATATACCGTTGCGGATTTACGTAAATATTTAAGTAAAAGCACAAATAAAACCTATAAAGATTTTATTGATGATAAAATTATTGATTATTATAAAAATCATTTAGAATTTGAAGATAAAGAGTTTGCAGCAACCTTACAAGAATATAGAGATGGCTTGCTATTGTTCGATTTATTACAGAAAAAAATATGGACAAAAGCAGAAAAAGACACCATAGGTTTGCAAAATTTCTTTGATAAGAATAAAGTCCAATACCAATGGAAAAAACGGGTAGAGGCAGCTATCGCTTCTTGTACAAGAGAAGATAAAGCAGTACTTGTTAAAAAATATATGGAAGAAGGAAAAACCATAAAACAAATAAAAGAATTGGTTAATGAAGGAGCAACAATACATGTATTATTTCATTCAGGAACGTTTGAAATAGATTCAAATAAGTTGCCAAAAAACTTTAAAACTGTTCAAGGAACAACATTATATAAAGAAGATGATAAACACTTTGTTGTAGTTAATGTTTCTAAAGTTTTACCTGTTTCTCAAAAAGAATTAAAAGATGTTAAAGGTAAAGTAATTAGTAATTATCAAGACTTTTTAGAAAAAGAATGGATTAAAAATTTAAGAAGTACCTATCAAGTAAAAGTGAACAAAAAAGTATTTAAAAAATTAAAAAAAAAGCAAAGCTAATTAATGGTTAAGAATATTTTTTATTTTTTAGTACTCATTCAGTTGGTTTCCTGTGATTTTATTCTAAAAAGAGATAAAGTTGATACTAGAAAACCTATTGCAAAAGTTGATTCGGTTTTTTTGTATAAAGAAGATGTTATAAAAGCATTGCCAGAAAATTATGCTAAAAGAGATAGTAGTTTATTGGTGAATAATTATATCAATTCATGGGCGAAAAAACAAATTTTATTGAGTAAGGCAAGATTGAATCTAAATGATGAAGGTAAAGAAATTAACGACCTAGTAAAAAAATATAAAGAAGATTTGTTGATTAATAAGTATAGAGAAGCTGTTGTAAATCAGAATTTAGATACTATTATTAGTGAAGCTGAAATTGATAGTTTTTATAAAAAAAATAAAGAATTGTTAAAATTAAATGAGGAATTATTGCAACTTAGATTTATTCATGCAGATAAAAATATAATGAATAGAAAAGAAATAGAAAAGCTTTTTAAATCTAAAGATATTAAAGATACAGATTCGTTAATGGGAATGGGTTTAGAATTCAAATCCTTTTATTTTAACGA
>CAZYKN010000031.1:0-3782 GCA_964648135.1 uncultured Flavobacteriaceae bacterium | reverse complement strand
CTAAGTTTTTACTTAATTAAAGTAAACAAAGTGTTAAAACGGAACAGTATTGCACCAAAAGAATATGTATTACCAACCGTAAAACAAATGATAAAACACACGAGGAAATTACAATTATTAAAAGAAATAGAACGAACATTATTAAATGATGCAACCAAAAACGGACAATATGAAATATATAAATAAATTACTAATTTTTGTAGTGCTTTTTAGTGCTATAAATAATTATGCACAAACAAAAACCAAACTTGATGGAGTAGCAGCAGTGGTTGGAAAAAACATTGTTTTATACTCAGAAGTTAAAGCTGCAATGGCGCAACTACAAGAAGATGGTAAAAAAAGTAAATATACAGAATGTGAAATTTTGGAAAAAATATTAAACGATAAATTATTAGCGCATCATGCGGTTATTGATAGTTTACCTTTTGATGAAGGGAATATCAATTCAGAAGTAGATAGAAAAATTGAATACTTTAAACAACAATTAGGTTCTCAACAAAAATTATTAGATTTCTTTGGGTTTAAATCTATTACCGATGTTAAAAAAGAACTTTTTAATGTAGAAAAAGAACGTGTGCTCATTGGTGCTATGCAGCGAAAAATTACAGAGGGAACAGACGTTACCCCAGAAGAAGTGTCCAATTATTTCAATAGTTTAAAAAAACAAGATGCTGTTCCAGAATTTGGTACTGAGGTTGAAATTGGTCAAATTGTGATAGAAGCAAAGCCAGATGAAAAAGCAGAACAAGCACTTATCGATAAACTGAATAAGATTAAAAAAGAAGTTGAAAATGGTGCGAGTTTTAAAATGAAAGCTATTTTATACTCACAAGATCCTGCTGTATCAAGAGGAAAAGAAGGGCAAGGAGGAGGAGGTTCTTATGTTATTACTAAAGATTCAAGATTTGTAAAAGCGTTTAAAGATGCAGCATTCAGTTTAGAAGAAGGTGAGGTTTCAGAGCCTTTTAAAACGCAATTTGGATACCATATTCTTATAGTAGAAAAAATTAAGGGTAAAGAACGCAGTGTAAGACATTTATTATTGCAGACTGAAATTTCTGATGAGGCATTAACTAAAGTAAAAGACACCTTGACTAAAGTACGTAATGACATTTTAACAAATAAAATAACTTTTGAAGAAGCGGTTAAAAAGTACTCAACGGATAAACAGACCAATAAAAATCACGGTTTATTAATTAATCCACAACGTAATGATACCTTTTTTGATTTAACCAATATGTCTCCAGAAATCTATGCAAGAATTAGTGAGCTAAAAGAAGGCGAGTTGTCAGATGTTTTTTACGATGAAACGAGAGAAGGTAAAAAAATGTATAAATTTATGTTGGTAAAAAGTAAAATTCCTGCTCATAAAGCAAATCTAGAAAATGATTATGTAAAGATTAAAAGATTGGCTTTACAGAAAAAAAGAAGTGAATTGGTACAAAAATGGACAAAAGAAAAAATTAGTGATACTTATATAAAAATACAAGACCAATATAAAAAATGTGATTTTGAATTTGATTGGTTAAAAAAATAAATAGTATTTTTATCGACTATTAATTATAAATTGAAAAAGAAAATATGTCAGATGTAGCAGCAATTAAAAGTTTAGTTTCGAGTTATTCTACACTTAAAAAAGAAATTGCCAAAGTAATTATTGGTCAAGAAGATGCCATAGATCATGTGTTAATATCTATTCTTTGTGGTGGTCATTCATTGCTTATTGGTGTTCCAGGATTGGCGAAAACTTTATTGGTGAATACTGTTTCTCAATCTTTGGGATTAGATTTTAAACGGATTCAGTTTACGCCAGATTTAATGCCTTCAGATATTGTAGGTAGCGAAATATTAGACGAAAACAGGCATTTTAAATTTTTAAAAGGACCTATTTTTTCTAATATAATCTTAGCGGATGAAATTAACAGAACACCACCAAAAACACAAGCAGCTTTGTTAGAAGCCATGCAAGAAAAAACTGTTACTGTTGCTGGTCATTCTTATGAATTAGCAAAACCATTCTTTGTGTTAGCTACGCAGAACCCTATTGAGCAAGAAGGAACATATCCTTTACCAGAAGCGCAATTAGACCGTTTTATGTTTTCTATATTTTTAGATTATCCTTCTTTTAAAGAAGAGGTAGCTGTTGTAAAAAGTACCACTTCAACAAATAACACAATAGTAAATGCTGTTTTAAATGGTGAAGAAATTATTGCTTTTCAACAACTTATTAGACGAATTCCTGTAGCAGATAATGTAATTGAATATGCCGTTGGTTTGGTTGGTAAAACAAGACCAAATAGTGATTCTGCCACAGAAATGGTAAAACATTATATAGATTGGGGAGCTGGACCAAGAGCTTCACAAAATCTGATTTTAGGAGCAAAGGCACACGCAGCCATTCATGGGAAATATTCTCCAGATATTGAAGATGTTCAAGCAGTAGCTTACGGAATATTAAGACATAGAATAGTTAGAAATTACAAAGCAGATGCTGAAGGAGTCTCAGAAGAAATGATTATTAAAGATTTATTTTAAAAATGGATGTTTCCATTAAAAAAGTGATTGCGAGTAGAATAAAAACTGCTCGTTCTTTTTTTATAGTTGCAGCACTTTACGGATTAATACTACGGTTTTATCATATTTCTGATGCTATTCCTATTGCTTATAAAAATATTTTACAGGCACATTCTCATGTTACTTTTTTAGGATGGGGTTTTTTGGCTGTTATTAGCTTGATAGGTTTGGTTTTTTATCCTAAAAAAGCAACACAATCAATCTTTATTAAACGCTTGTTTAATATCATGACTTTTGCGTTAATAGGTATGCTTATTAGTTTTCCGTTGCAAGGTTATAAAGTGTTTTCTATTGTATTTTTATCTGTTTTTTTAATTACGAGTTATGTGTATTTAGTCAATATGTATCGTGAATTAAAAAGTATAGAACGTATTTCAGCCAAATTTATAAGAACAGGAATTGCATACTATTTTTTATCTAGTTTGGCAATATGGACAGTTGCTTTTATCACCTCAAAATACGGTAAAATAGATGTATATTATCATACCGTTTATTTTTACTTGCACTTTTTATATAATGGCTTTTTTGTGTTTACTTTATTCGGATTATTGATTGCTTATTTCGAAAAATATAATATTCAGTTTAAGAAAAAAAATGTAATCTATTTTTATTGGTTTACAAATAGCGCACTCATTCCTGCTTATGTTCTGTCTTTGTATTGGAAAACAATGCCTAATTATATTTATGCTATTGGATTTATTGCAGTACTGTTACAATTAATTTCATTAAAGTTTTTAATGCTTATGCTAAAGGAATTGTTTCAATCTATTAAAGAGAAGCATATTAAATGGATAGCGTTTTTTGTTTTTAGCTCCTATGTTTTGAAAATTCTGTTACAATTTTTAGGTGCTTTTCCTTCTTTAGTTAAGATAGCTTTGCAATATAAATCGTATTTTGTAATAGGTTATTTACACTTATTTACCTTAGGATTTATGAGTATGTTTATTATTTTACTGCTAAAATTAATACCAAAAAAAGTGTTAAGCAAATTAGGAATTAACCTTTTAATGCTTGGAATATTATTAAGCGAATTGTTATTATTTGCACAAGGAGAGCTTTTAGTATTTAGCAATACAATGCTTCCAGAAATAGATTTATTGTTGTTTCTAGTGAGTATATTAATGCCTTTAGGATTAATAATTATTCATGTTACTTTATTGCTTAGAAAAAGGAGCCGTTAATATTGTGTGCTATTTTCTGCGGGAAAT
>CAZYKN010000030.1:1370-11287 GCA_964648135.1 uncultured Flavobacteriaceae bacterium | reverse complement strand
AATGAAAAACGAGTGAAAAAATAGATGTGTTAGGGTTTCACTTAGAATGAAACTCTCACTAAACTCACACCGTGACTCTAAGTCACGGTGTGAGTAATACCAAAATTTCCATTGATATTCTTTTGAAATAGAATTGGTATAAGCTGTTTGTTACTATAAAAGTCAGGATTTCACTCTAAGTGAAGCCCTGACTAAATTTTAAATATAAGCGTCAATGTCTCTCAAAACGAAACCAACACTAATGATGATTTAATAATCTCAGCGTGTTTATAAAACATACCGAGACTTAAAAAATCTGTGCTTATTGCAACATTGCCCAAAGTTTATCTTTAAGCTCTTTAATACCTTGTTGTGCTACAGAAGAAATAAAAATATGATCTACATCTTCTGGCAATTCTTTGGTGATTTCTTCTATCAATTCATCGTCTAACATATCCGATTTTGAAATGGCAAGTAACCGTTGTTTGTCTATTAATTCTGGATTGTGTTTTCTGAGTTCATTCAGTAATATTTCGTATTCATTCTGAATATCATCTGAATCTGCTGGAATTAAAAACAACAACGTAGAATTCCGTTCTATATGACGTAAAAACCGATGTCCAAGACCTTTACCTTCTGCAGCACCTTCAATAATTCCAGGAATATCTGCCATAACAAAAGACCTAAAATCACGATATTTTACAATGCCTAAATTGGGTTTTAATGTAGTAAAAGCATAGTCTGCTATTTTTGGTTTTGCCGAAGTAATTACGGATAATAAAGTCGATTTTCCTGCATTTGGAAATCCAACTAAACCAACATCTGCCAATATTTTTAATTCCAATCTAAACCAAGCTTCAGTTCCTTCAATTCCTGGTTGTGCATAACGAGGTGTTTGGTTGGTAGCAGATTTAAAATGCCAGTTTCCTCGACCACCTTTTCCTCCTTCTAATAAGACAATTTCTTCTCCGTTTTCGGTAACTTCAAAAAGAATTTCATCGGTTTCTCCATCACGGATGATTGTTCCTAAAGGTACATCAATATAAATATCTTCGCCATCTTTACCTGTTGATCTACTTTTACTTCCTGCTCCTCCTTGTGTTGCTCTAAAGTGTTGTTTAAACTTTAAATGATAGAGTGTCCACATTTCTCTATTAGCACGAATAATAATATGCCCTCCACGACCACCATCGCCACCATCTGGACCACCTTTATCAATATATTTTTCTCTGTGCAAATGCGCAGATCCTTGACCTCCATTACCAGATTTGGCATGAATTTTTATGTAGTCAACAAAATTTCCTTCAGTCATTTTTTTAGTTTAAATGTGGATTGTTTTGGTGTTTTTTTTTCTTAAAGACCTCACAGGTTTTAAAAACCTGTGAGGTCTAAATAGCTTTTAACAATTTAACTTTTACATTAAATCATAACGCTATAATTTGTCAAAAACAACACTTAAACGGTCTGTAATTTCTTCTATTGAGCCAAATCCATTTACTCCATAGTATTTGTTTTGTGCTTGGTAATAATCTTTTAAAACAGCTGTTTTTGTTTCGTATTCATTAAAACGATTACGTATTTTAGATTCGTCTTGATCATCTGGTCTTCCGCTTGTTTTCCCACGTTCTAAAAGGCGTTTTACTAAAACATCTTCCTCAACTTCTAGAGCTACCATTCCGTTAATTTGCACTCCTTTTTCTGCTAAAAATTTATCCAATTCTTTGGCTTGATATTCTGTTCTTGGAAAACCATCAAAAATAAAGCCCTTAGGATTTTCATATTTATTTACTTCGGCTTTAAGCATTTCTACGGTAACCTCATCTGGAACTAAATCACCTTTATCCATAAAAGATTTTGCTAAAATACCGAGTTCTGTGTTGTTCTTAATGTTGAATCTAAACACATCACCAGTTGAAATGTGTATTAAATCATATTTTTCTTTTAAGCGTGTTGCTTGTGTACCTTTTCCAGCTCCTGGAGGTCCAAATAATACAATGTTTGTCATTTTTTGTGTTGTTAATTGATAAATATCTGCCAAATTTCTTGCTAAACCATCGTAATCTAATCCGTAACCAATAATAAATTTATCTGGAATTGCTTTTCCAATATAATCAATTGGTAATCCTTTTTTAAATACATCTGGTTTAAAGAATAAAGTTACAATTTTTAATTGTTTTACATGGCGTTCTCTAAAAATTTCATAAATTTCTTCTAAAGTATTTCCTGTATCGATGATGTCTTCAAGAATAATGACTGTTCTGCCACTTAAATCTTCATTAATACCAACGAGTTGTCTTACTTTGCCAAGTGATTCTGTTCCTTGATATGATGCTAATTTTACAAAACTTACTTCGCATTCTCCATCAAATTCACGAATAAAATCGGCTGCAAACATAAAAGAACCGTTTAAAATACCAATAAAAATAGGGATTTCCCCTTTAGGTAAATCGGCTTTTACATCTTCCGCTAAAAAGCGAACAATTTTAGCAAGTTTGTTCTTTTTGATGTATTTTTTAAAATATTTATCGTGTACTTTTATAATTTTGTTTGCCATAGTATTAAATAAAAAGCATAAAACCTTTCAGATAAAAATAGCTGAAAGGTTTTATTAAAGTATTATAAAGTTTTATTAATCTTCTTTTTTAGAGTCTTTTTTTAAGCTTTTAGCACCTTTCATTACAGTATCATACATAATTGGTGTTGCAATAAATAAAGAGGAATATGTACCAACAATTACACCAATAATCATTGCAAACATAAATCCTTTAATAGAATCACCTCCAAATAAGAAGATGGCTAATAAGGTAACTAAAGTTGTTAATGAGGTGTTTATGGTTCTTCCTAAAGTACTGCTTAATGCTTTATTTACAATTTTATTTAAAGCCCAATTATCTTGATGTTCATTGGTATATTCTCTAATTCTATCAAAAATTACCACCGTATCATTCAAAGAATAACCAACTACGGTTAAGATGGCTGCAATAAAGGATTGGTTAATTTCTTCAAAAGGTAAAAATTTATACAATAATGAGAAAATACCTAATACAATTAAAGTATCATGGAAAACTGCAACTACAGCACCTAAACTAAATTGCCATTTTCTAAAACGGAATAGAATATACATAAACACAATAAATAATGAACCAAATACTGCCCAAAGTGCATCTTTCTTAATATCATCTGCAATGGTTGGACCTACTTGCATGGTTTCCATAACACCAACAGTTTGTTTTTGAGAACCTACCTTAAAGTTTTCTAACTTTGTTCCTTCTGGCAAGTATTTTTGTAAGTTTTTGAATAGTAATTCTTGTATTTCATCATCTACTTTTACATCACTATCATCAATTTTATAATTGGTTGTAATTTTTAATTGATTACTAGAACCATAAGTTTTAACTTCAGGTAAAGAGCCTTGAAATGCCTCTTTTAAATTTGAAGCCACATCTGCAGCATTCACTGGTTGATCAAAACGAACAGTATAAGTTCTTCCTCCTTTAAAATCCACTCCATAATTTAAACCTTGGGTCATTAAAGAGATAAAACCTGCTAAAACTAATGAACCAGATAAAATATACATTAATTTTCTTTTTCTTAAGAAATCAATATCAATATTTTGAAACCAATTTTTGGTAATATTAGTGTTAAAAGTAAAGGTTTTTCCTTTGTCAATAAAATAATCTAAAAATAATCTAGAAACATAAATTGCAGAAAATAATGAAGTAGCAATACCAACCATTAAAGTATAAGCAAATCCTTTAATTGGTCCAGAACCAAAAGAAAATAATACTAAACCTGTTAAAAAAGTAGTAATATTTGCATCCAAAATAGAAGGTAATGAATCTTTATAACCTAACGAAACTGATTCTTTTAAAGTTTTCCCTGCTGCTAATTCCTCTTTAATTCTTTCGTAAATAAGTACGTTTGCATCAACAGACATACCAATAGTAAGTACAATACCTGCAATACCAGGAAGCGTTAATACTGCGCCAAAGGCAGTTAATACACCAAAGATAAATAACATATTTACTATTAAGGCAATGTCTGTATAAATACCTGCTTTACCGTAATAGAAAATCATCCATAGTAAAATTAAAGCCAATGCTAAAATAAAGGACATAATACCACTATCAATTGCTTCTTGACCTAAAGAAGGTCCAACAATTTCTGCTTGAATAATATGTGCTGCTGCTGGTAATTTACCAGATTGCAAGGCATTGGCAACATCTTGTGCTTCTTCAATAGAAAACTGACCTGTAATTGATGTTCTTCCATTTGGAATTTTACCGTTTACTCTAGGTGCAGTATAAACCGAATTGTCTAAAACAACAGCCACAAATTTACCTACATTTTTTTCGGTCATTTTTGCCCATTTCTTAGTAGCAGAACCTTTCATGGTCATACTAATTTCTGGATTAGAACCTAATTGTGAGAAAGATTGACGAGCATTAGAAATTACATCTCCTTCAATTGGAGCAACACCAGTACGATTACCTTTTAAAGCGTATAAATTAACTACATTGCTGTCTTTTGCTGGTAAATCCCAAACAAATTTAGCGTAACGTAATTCAGGTGATAATAAAGCTCTAATTTCTTTTTTGTTTAAATAAGAATTTACAGTTGCAGTATCAATAACTCTTGCTGTTCCTAAAACTGGACTTGCTTGACTTTGATTGATTGATAATACAGAGAATAATGGATTTTCAGCTTGTAATTTCTCTTTGCTTTTTTCTTTATCTTTATCTCCATCTAAAATTTTATCAACCTCATCTACTTTTGTGCTATCAACTTCTTTAGCCGTATCTTCTTTAACAACTTCTTTAGGTTTAACAATTTCAGCTAATTTTTGATTTGATTGCAATAAAAAGCTAAACAATTCTTGATTGGTAAAAACTTCCCAAAATTGTAATTTAGCTGTACCTGTTAATAATGTTTTTACACGATCAATATCTTTTGCTCCAGGTAATTCTATTAAAATCCTTCCTGTTTTACCAATACGTTGAATGTTTGGTTGTGTTACTCCAAAACGGTCAATACGATTACGCAATACTTTAAATGCTGTACCAATAGAAGCATCTACTTGTTTTCTTAAAACAGGTATAATTTGTTCATTAGTCATTTTAAAGTTAATTACATCACTTAAGGCTTTGTTTCCAAAAACTTTAGGATCTCCTAATTTTCCACCAGCTTTTGTAAATGCTTTAATGAAAAGATCAAAATATGCACCGTTATCATTTTTTTGCATTTCACTAGCATCAGCTAAAGCTTTATTAAAAATAGGATCTTTAGATTTGTTTGCCAATCCTTTTAAAATATCTTTTACAGATACTTCTAAGGTTGCGTTTATTCCTCCTTTAAGGTCAAGACCTAAATTTATAGCTCTACTTTTAATATCATTATAATTGTAATGAGTAATCCCATAATTTACATCTAATGAATCTAAATATTGCTTGCGTTCTTTTTTGTCTTGAATATTACTTGCGTTTTTTTGAATGTTATTATTAACCCAAGTAAATGATAAATAGTACAGACATATTAATCCGAAAATGATGGCAAATAGTCTAATTACTCCTTTGTTTTGCATGATTTTTTTATTTTAAATCTTATAATAAATTTCTTCTAAAATAATGAGTTTGGTTAATTTTGGCTCACTAAATTTTCAAGTTTGCAAATATAACACTTCAAAACCTATTAAACAATAGTTTTTTGATTAAAAATTTGATGCTTATCATTTTGTAATTAAAACAGGTTAATTTGTTGCTATAAATTGAATGGGTATTTATAGTAAGGATAGCAACTGTGAAACCAAACTCATCCTTGTTATTGTGTTATTCTTGCAAAGATAATAATTTATTGATTTATACCTATTTACAGCGATAATTAAAGTTAATTCGTCTTAAAAATTTTAGATAAAAATATACCTATTCAACATCAAAATACGTCATAAATTATTTATCTTTTCCTGTTTTACTGCACTTAAAATTTAATTTCTAACAGGAATATTTTGTATTAAATCAATATATAAATTGACTTGTTTTTTCAACTCTTTACGTTCATATATTGCGTCTAGAAAGCCATGTTCTAATACAAATTCTGAACGTTGAAAACCTTCTGGCAAATCTTTTCCTGTGGTATCTTTAACAATACGTGGACCAGCAAAAGCAATCAATGCGTTTGGTTCTGCAATATTAATATCACCAAGCATTGCAAATGACGCTGTTGTTCCTCCAGTTGTAGGATCTGTACATAATGAAATATAAGGAATGTTTGCTTCTGCTAATTGCGCTAATTTTGCCGATGTTTTTGCTAATTGCATTAAAGATAATGATGCTTCCATCATACGAGCACCACCAGATTTTGAAATCATTAAAAAAGGGGTTTTGTGTTTGATAGCATAATCAATTGCACGAACAATTTTTTCTCCAACTACAGAACCCATTGAACCGCCAATAAAGGCAAAATCCATTGCTGCAATAACAATATCTTTTCCTAAAGATTTCCCAACTGCTGTTCTTACAGCGTCTTTAAGTTTTGTTTTAGCTTGTGCTTGTTTTAATCTATCAGTATATTTTTTAGTATCTTCAAATTTTAACGGATCTTTAGATGTTAAATCTTTATCTAACTCCTTAAATTTATTATCATCAAAAAATATTTCAAAATATTCTGCACTTCCAATTCTTACGTGATAACCATCTTCTGGACTTACATATAGATTTTCTTTTAACTCTTTGGTGTCTATTACTTTTCCACTTGGTGTTTTATACCATAAACCTTTAGGAACATCTCTTTTATCTTCGGTTGAAGTTTGAATTCCTTTATCTTTTCTTTGAAACCAACTCATATTTTTAGTTTAATTGTTAATTTGTTGATGTGTTAATTGTGTATTTGTTGATGTATTTATCTGTAAAAATATACCCTTTAATTTACAATACGTCAATACAATTCAAATCAGCAAACGCTTTTTTTAATCGATCTTTAAACGTTATTTCACCTAAACGTAACCATTTTCTTGGATCATAATATTTTTTATTTGGTAGTTCTGCTCCGTCAGGATTACCAATTTGTGATTTTACATAATCTGATTTATCGTTAAAATAATCTCTAATTCCAGTCATAAACGCATATTGTAAATCGGTATCAATATTCATTTTTATTACACCGTAACTAATTGCCTCTTTTATTTCTGCTTCGGTTGAACCAGAACCACCGTGAAATACAAAATCAACTGGATTTTTAATTGTTTTATATTTATTTTCGATAAATTTTTGTGAATTATCTAAAATTTTAGGTGTTAATTTTACATTTCCTGGTTTATACACACCATGAACATTTCCAAAAGACGCTGCAATGGTAAAACGATGACTGATTTTTGATAATTCTTCATACGCATAAGCCACTTCTTCTGGTTGTGTGTATAGTTTAGATACATCAACATCAGAATTATCTACACCATCTTCTTCACCACCTGTAATACCAAGCTCAATTTCTAAAGTCATTCCCATTTTATCCATTCTAGCTAAATAACCTTTACAGATTTCAATATTTTCTTCAATAGATTCTTCAGATAAATCAATCATGTGAGAGCTATATAAAGGTATGCCATTTTCTTTGTAGAATTGTTCTCCTGCATCAAGTAAACCATCAATCCATGGTAATAATTTTTTTGCACAATGATCTGTGTGCAAAATTACAGGAATATCGTACAATTTAGCCATAGTATGAACGTGCTTTGCTCCTGCAACAGCACCAGCAATGGCTGCTTTTTCATTTTTATTAGACAAACCTTTACCAGCGTTAAAATAAGCTCCTCCATTAGAGAATTGAACAATTACTGGAGCGTTCACTTCTTTAGCTGCTTCCAAAACGGCATTCACAGAACTTGAACCAATAACGTTTGCTGCAGGCAAAGCAAAGTTATTTGCTTTAGCTAGTTTAAAAATTTCTTGAACAGTATCTCCACTTGCTACACCTGATTTTATTTTTTTTGTCATTTTAATTATCTTTTAAGAAAGCACAAATATAATCAAAAGAAATCATTATTTTATGATAAAAGATGTAATACCTAGGGCAAACTCATACTTTTTTGTATTAAAGTTGATTTGCTTGTCATTCAAAAGTATGCCTTTACCTTGTATTTATTAAAACGGATAATTAATTCCAAAATTAAAAACCATATTTTGGAAATTATAATGTTTAAACCATCGGTTATTTTTAGGTAAATAAGGTTCGTAGGTTTTAAAACCAAAATCTGTTCTAAAAATTAAAAACCCAAAGTCATAACGCAATCCTAAACCAGAACCAATGGCAATTTCTTCGAGTGAATTAAACCCTTTAAATTTAGAGGTGTTATTAGTTAATTCTGAGTTAGTTAAATCCCACACATTTCCAGCATCAACAAACAATGCACTATAAAAATTATTGATAACTTTAAAACGATATTCAAAATTTGAAACCAGTTTTAAATTTCCAATATTAAAGTCTAAATTACTTAAAGAAGCACCAGGTCCTAAGTCAAAAGTTTTCCATGCTCTAATATCATTTGATCCTCCAGCACGATAACTTCTACTAAAAGGAATCTCAGTAGAATTTCCAAACGGCACTGCTGCTCCTACAAATGTTCTAAATACTAAGTGATTGTTATTGTAGAGTTTCCAATACTTTTTATATTCAAATTCTGTTTTAATATATTGTGCAATAGGCAATCCAAAAAGTTCTTTTCTACCATTGGTACTTTCTTTAGTTAAAGCACTTGTAAGCGAACCTGCTGAAACAATTCGAGCACTAAAGAAAGAAAATTTAGTATCATTAAATCCTTTTTTTCCATTATAAACATAAGAATAGCTAATTACAGGTACTAAAATATCTTCGGTAATAATATCTTTACGTTCTTTAACTCGTTGAACTGTTTTAAAATCTTCAAAATCAGTAGTTGCAAAATTATTAAACGGATTTAATATGTAATTTATGTAAGCATAAGTATCTGTTATGTTTCCATCTGAATTTACACTATTTGGATCTGGTAACACTTGTGCAACACGACTTAACTTTGATAATTCAGAACCAAAAATTGAAAAGTAATTACCTGAATTTATATTATTGATATATTGAATATTAATTAACTCTAATTGATGTTTTACTTTAGTTCCTTTTTTCCAATTATAGGTAATGTTTCCTGTAATGTTTTGCCTATCTAAACCAATATTTTTTTGAAAACTAGTACTAATCCCTATATTTGTAGAAGGACGCATACGCTTTGGTATTATTTTTCTTGTATTGATAGGAAAAATAATTCTAGGAATTTTAAAGGACATATTTGCTCCAATTTCCCAAGCGGATAATCCAAAAAAGTTAAAATTTGGATCAGCTACATCTTCAGCTACATTTAAAAAAGAACCTTGAACGGAAAGTTTTAATATTTCCGAACTTTTAAAAATATTCCTACTTATAAAACCCACTTTTCCTAAAATACCAAAAGGTTTAATATTAGAATGTGTAACTTCTGCTTGTGTATCTGCACCAAACCTTTTTAGAGGAACAAGATTAATGTTTGCTGTTAGGCTTCCATCCTTATTTTCTACATACTGTATGTTAATTGGAGGTCTAAAGATTTGAATATCATTCAAATATTGTATTGTTTGCACTCGTTCAACATCTTTATAAACGCTATTAGGCGTAATAGCTATATTATTTGCTAATCGTTTTGGGTTAAACCGTAGTTTTTGATGCGCATAAAAATGATAACCTGCATATTGTGCAGAATCTTTATAAGTGTTTTTCTTATTTAAAAAGGAATAATCTGTATAAATATTTATTTTAGAAACTTTTCTTTGTTTAAAGGGTTTAATGGTAATTTGATCTCCATTTTCAATCACTCTATTTTTAATAATGAGTTTTAATTCTCTTGTTTTGGAAACCGTATCGTTTTCTATAGCTTCAAAAGA
>CAZYKN010000030.1:0-1270 GCA_964648135.1 uncultured Flavobacteriaceae bacterium | reverse complement strand
ACTTCTTCAATTTGCTTTTCTGAAAACAAAGCACTAATAAAATGTACATTATTAGGATGATTGATACGCCACTCTTCAACTGATTTTTCAAACGATGGTTTTGCCCAATTATAAACATATAACCCAAATGGAAGTCTTAAAGCTTTTTGATTTGGACGTTGTTTAATATACGATAACACCTCTAAATCACTTGTTTTTTTATTATTTACAAGTACTTTATTTTCGGTTAATAAATATTCATTATCCTTTAATCTTTTAACTGAATTACACGATGTAATTAAGCTAATCGATAAGATAATAAACACTATTTTTGTACTGTAATTCAAATGAAATCTATTTTTGTCAAAAATAATTAAATTCTAAAGATAAATGTTAAGTAAAAACCAAATAAAACGGATAAATAGCTTACAGCAAAAAAAATACCGTAATAAAACAGGTTTATTTATTGTTGAAGGAGAAAAATCGGTTCGTGAGTTTTTAGAGTCTCGTTTTGAGTTAGAGTCTTTATTTTACTTGGAAGACGGAAATGGAAAGTGGGAAGACCAAAGACAGAAGACAGAAGACGGAAGACAGAAGACGGAAGACAGTAAACTACGTCATTCTGAACTTGTTTCAGAATCTTACAAAAAACAGAATCATTCAAATTTTTTTCCCGTTTCGCTTAAAGAATTACAAAAAATATCTGCCTTAAAGAACGCAAATACGGTATTGGCAGTTTTTAAAATTCCTAAACCATTTAAAATTATAGATAAAGGGTTGATTTTAGTTTTAGATGATATTAAAGATCCTGGAAATTTAGGAACTATTATTCGTTTGTGTGATTGGTTTGGAGTACAACAGTTAGTTTGCTCTTTAGAAACAGTAGATTGCTATAATCCAAAAGTGGTTCAAGCGAGTATGGGTTCTTTAACACGTGTACCTGTGGTTTATACAGATTTAGAAACTTACCTTTCCTCAACTACTTTACCTATTTATACTAGTTTATTAGCAGGTGAAAATGTATATCAAACAACTTTAAAAAATTCCGCTATTTTGGTGATGGGTAATGAAGCAAATGGAATTTCTGATGCTATACAACACTTTGCAACGCATCAGCTTAATATTCCGCATTTTGGAAAAATAGCACAGACTGAAAGTTTAAATGTGGCTATGGCTACGGCTGTTTTGTTGAGTGAGTTTAGGAGGTGAAATAAAAAGTTTACCTTGATATAAATCTGCGTACAAATTTATGTGAAAATAGAAACACAGATTATGTAGATTTGATAGATAA